>JAIOQD010000671.1 GCA_021413595.1 Bacteroidota bacterium
TATTATGGGCTTTACGTTGGTGCTCGTACTCGCCTTTTTTATATACAGAGGGTATCGCCAAAAGCAAAAGGCAAACAAGTTGTTGGATGAAAAAAATGAAAAGATCACGGATAGTATTAATTATGCTAAACGAATTCAGGAATCCATTCTTCCGCCATTAGCTGAAATAAAAAAACACCTGCCCGAGTCATTTGTTCTGTATCATCCTAAAGATATTGTAAGTGGTGATTTTTACTGGTTTCATGAAATTTCTGATTCCGCTCTCTCAACTAAGCAATCCAAACTGTTTATTGCAGCTGTCGACTGCACCGGACATGGTGTTCCCGGGGCGTTTATGAGTATGATGGGCTATAATTTATTAGAGCAGGTGGTGAAAAAAAATCATGTCCATCAGCCTGCAATGGTTTTAAATGAGTTAAGTCAATTAGTTGTGGAATCATTGCGACAAACAGATCAGGTCGGGAAGGTCAATGATGGAATGGAGATCGCATTGATAAGCCTAATGATGGATGATAAAAATTCAGGCTTTGAAAAATCGGATCAAAATCCTTTATTTCATCAACTGGAATATGCCGGAGCTCACAATTCCTTATATCTGATCAGGAACGGAATACTGCAGGAAACCAAGGCTGATAAAGCATCTATTGGTTTTTCGTCTCAAAAATCATTTCAATTTGCTAACCACACAATAGCATTGGAAAAAGGCGATTGTATTTATATTTTTTCGGATGGTTTTGTTGATCAGTTTGGAGGCCCCGACAATGAAAAGTTCTATTATCAACCCTTTAGGGATTTGTTGGTAGAAATTCATCAATTAAGCATGGAAGAGCAAAAACAAAAATTAGAAAAAGTGGCTTCTGAATGGAGGGGTAATAGAGCGCAGATTGATGATATACTGGTGATTGGGTTGAGGGTGTAACAGACTGAAGACCTCGCGAAGTCATACTGAGCTTGTGGAAGTATGTTCGGAGCTTTAGAACGATATTATATCACATTACTAAATTTCAAATTACTTAATTGTTATTTTTGTACCTTAAAACATTTTTAATACCCTCGAATATCGTGAAAAGAACAAAAGTAAAAGAGCTGTTAAATTCAACGGCCTATGGAACTGAAGTAAACTTAAAAGGCTGGGTACGCACCTTTCGTAACAATCAATTTATTGCAGTGAATGACGGTTCAACAATAAATAATATACAAGCTGTAGTGGATTTCCAACATACAGATGAAGCATTGTTGAAACGCCTTACAACAGGCGCTGCTATTAGTATTACAGGTGAATTGATAGAGTCCTTAGGTAAAGGGCAAAAGGTGGAGGTGAAAGTAAAACACCTGGAAATATTAGGTGATAGTGATGCAGAAAAATTTCCGCTTCAGCCCAAAAAACACAGTCTGGAATTTTTAAGAGAGATCGCACACTTGCGTTTTAGAACCAATACATTTAATGCAGTATTCAGAGTTCGTCACGCGTTAGCATTTGCTATACACCAGTTTTTTAACGATCGCGGATTTGTGTACCTTCATACACCTGTTATTACGGCTTCCGATGCTGAAGGTGCAGGAGAAATGTTTCGTGTAACTGCTTTGGATTTTGATAATCCACCACGTACGGAGGACGGGAAAGTAGATTTTAAACAGGATTTTTTTGGAAAATCTACCAACCTTACTGTTTCCGGTCAATTGGAGGCTGAATTAGGTGCAATGGCATTGGGCGAAGTGTATACATTCGGTCCTACATTCCGTGCGGAAAATTCAAATACCGCTCGTCACCTTGCCGAATTTTGGATGATAGAGCCCGAAGTAGCTTTCGCTGATCTGAATGATAATGCGAAATTAGCCGAGGATCTATTACAATATACAATAAAATACGCCCTTGAGACGTGTGCTGACGAATTGGAGTTTTTGAAAACCCGTTTGTTGGATGAAGAAAAATTAAAACCACAGGACGAGCGTTCTGAAATGGATCTGTTAACAAAATTACACTTCTGCTCATCAACAGAATTTGAAAGACTTACCTATACAGAAGCGATTGAAATTTTAAAAAATTCTACACCCAATAAAAAGAAAAAATTTAAATACCTCATCGAAAACTGGGGTGCAGACCTGCAAAGTGAGCACGAGAGATTCCTTGTGGAAAAACATTTTAAAAAGCCTGTTATTTTAACAGATTATCCAAAAGACATTAAATCGTTTTATATGCGTTTGAATGAGGATGGAAAGACTGTTCGTGCAATGGACATTTTATTTCCCGGTATTGGTGAGATAATTGGAGGTTCGCAACGTGAAGAGCGTTTAGAATTTTTAGAAAAACGCATGAATGAAATGCACATTCCAACAGATGAATTATACTGGTATTTGGATACACGAAAATTTGGAACTGCTCCACATGCCGGATTTGGATTAGGTTTTGAGCGTTTGGTATTATTTGTAACCGGCATGACCAATATTCGTGATGTGATACCATTTCCAAGAGCACCTAAAACAGCTGAGTTTTAATTATACTTCAGCACAAACCAAACATTACTAATTAATATTTAGTTATTGAATTTTTCGAAAATAAATTTATGAAAATGCGCGTGAGCCCTGAACAAACGCGATGCCGTGTTGCATGTGCGGAGGGAATCGTTTGTTCTTGAATTTTTGTTTCTTTTTTTTCAAGAAAAAAGAAAAACACACAGTTTTGTAATTTTGATTCGATATTAAATATGAGTTCCGCTAAAACCCTCATTCAACAATTACAGCAAGGCGATAAAAAAGCCCTGGCACGCTGTATTACCATTGTTGAAAATGAGTTGGAAGGTTACCAGGAAATTTTAACATCTCTTAAATTTAATAAAAACATCCCTGTTATTGGTATTACAGGTCCTCCCGGTGCAGGCAAAAGCACCCTGATAAATGCTGTCATTAAAAAACTGACAGATCAGGGGAAATCGATTGGTGTTATTGCTATTGATCCTACATCCCCTTTTAATTATGGTTCTTTGCTTGGTGATCGATTACGGATGGCCGAGCATTTTACAAATGAAAATGTATTTATCAGGTCATTA
>JAIOQD010000766.1 GCA_021413595.1 Bacteroidota bacterium
AGATGTAACGTACAATATTTTATTGTTTTTAATTTCATTTTATATTTGAATGAATTATATAGAAAGTATAAAGCTTTATCTGTAGGTATTTGACATGATATAGAATTTTTCATACTTTGTACTCAATACTTAATACTTTGTGCTTTTTATTCCCATTCAATAGTAGCAGGTGGTTTAGAGCTAATGTCATATACCACTCTATTGATACCTTTTACTTTATTTATTATTTCGTTTGATACTTTTCCTAAAAATTCATAAGGTAGATGACACCAATCGGCCGTCATTCCATCAGTGGAAGTTACTGCACGCAACGCCACAACATTTTCATACGTGCGTTCATCGCCCATTACACCTACTGTTTGAATAGGAAGGAAAATTGCTCCAGCCTGCCACACCTCTTTATATAATCCTGATGTTTTTAAATTGTCGATAAAAATATGATCCACTTCCTGTAATATTCTTACTTTTTCTGATGTGATGTCACCCAATATTCTAATTGCTAAGCCTGGGCCCGGAAAAGGATGACGACTTAAAATAGCATCATCAATATCAAGTGATTTACCAACTCTTCTTACCTCATCTTTAAATAAAGTATTGAGCGGTTCCACAATTTTCAATTTCATAAAATCGGGTAAGCCACCTACATTGTGATGAGATTTAATTGTTGCTGATGCCCCACCATTAACGGAAATAGATTCAATAACATCAGGATAAATGGTGCCTTGTGCCAGCCATTTTACATCTTTAATACGTTTTGATTCATCATCGAATACATCTATAAAGACCTTGCCAATTGCTTTTCTTTTTTTCTCGGGATCGGTAACATTAGCAAGTGCTGAATAAAAGCGTTCCTTTGCATTCACGCCTTTTACATTCAATCCCATGTGTTGATAAGAAGCAAGTACACCTTCAAATTCATTTTTGCGTAACAAGCCGTTGTCAACAAAAATACAATACAGATTTTCACCTATTGCTTTATGCAACAAAACCGCTGCAACACTTGAGTCAACTCCACCACTTAAACCTAGCACAACTTTATCGTTTCCTATTTGTTGTTTTAAATTGGCAACAGTAGTTTCTACGAAAGAGTCAGGTGTCCAGTTTTGAGAGCAAGCACAAATATCTACGCAAAAGTTTTTCAGCAAAAGACCTCCTTCTACAGAATGATATACCTCAGGATGGAATTGAATTCCATAAGTTTGTTCATCCATCACCTGGTAACCTGCAAATTTTACATCTTTTGTACTCGAAATAATTTCATAGTTATCCGGAATTTTAGTGATGGTATCTGCGTGGCTCATCCACACTTGTGAATTATTTGTCACCCCTCTGAACAAGTCATTGTTTTCTTTCACAAATGATAAATTGGCACGACCGTACTCTCTGTGTTCAGATGATAATACTTCACCTCCAAATTTTTGAGCCATCAGTTGTGCTCCGTAACAAACGCCTAATAAAGGTAATTTGCCTTTAAATGATGATAGATCAGGATTAGGAGATTCAGGATCGCGCACTGAAAAAGGGCTGCCGGAAAGTATCACACCTTTAACGTTACCGGTAATTTTTGGAATTTTATTAAACGGGTGAATTTCGCAATATACATTAAGCTCTCTTACTCTGCGTGCTATCAACTGAGTATATTGGGAACCAAAATCTAGTATTAAAATTGTTTCTTGCATACGCGCAAAGATAGAAAAAAAACTGCCCCTCCTAACCTTCCTGAATAGGAAGAACTACTTTCCGCCAAACTGCCTGTTTTTGCTTGTGGGTTGGTTCTTTTCCCCTTCGGGGGAGGGCGGGTGGTGCTCAATTGTTTAAAAGGTTGTTGGTAATTGGATTTTATTTGAATATTTTGATGTAAGGAGATTCTCTAAACTTGAACTTGAAATTCCCCTATTCCAACACTATTATTTTGGGGGAAACAGAAAAATTATGATAAAAAGGCAATTGGTATATCTCTTAATAGCTTTGCTGGCTATATCCTGTTCGTCCGGAGACGAAAAAAAGAAAAGCAACCGTACTGTTTTTAAATATAATGAAATGGCGGGTATATCTTCTCTTGATCCTGCAGCTGCACGCTCGTTTGAAAACATCTGGGTAGTAAATCAACTTTACAACGGATTAGTGCAAATGGACGACTCCCTGCTGGTAGAACCATCTTTGGCAAAGTCCTGGAATATTACAAAAGATGGTTTAACCTATACTTTTAATTTACACAATGATGTTTTTTTTCACGATAACGAATCTTTTGCTGAAGGAAAAGGTCGTAA
>JAIOQD010000767.1 GCA_021413595.1 Bacteroidota bacterium
CAACCAAGCGGTGATAAAGGTTGCGTTCTGAGCCTTGGCATCACCATAAATTGTGGAAACACCCGGGTTGCTGGCCATTCGATTATAATATGGATTAGTATTCAGAGATGAAAAGCTATTTCCAAAGGCGGGGTTAAAATAATCGCTACTATTTGCAAAGGGGACAGCAAGGTTTTGAATACTATTACCTGCAACACCCATTAAATAAGGAGCTGCTTGTGATTCAGAAATAAAAATCTTTACAGGTTTTAGAGATGAAACACCTTTACAATCGTTGGCATATCGTAAATGACTTGGACTAATGAACCAGCTTTCCCATACTTTACTATTTAAACCTAAACCATTGTTGTCGGGCATCAAGGCTTGGCCAAAAATGCTTCCACCAACTAATTTGAATTGTTCTGCAAGTAATGCAGGAATAGAAAGCCGTTGTCCCTTTTGATACAATGCGCCATCCTGATATCCGGCTATATAATTACCACCAATCGCTACTGTTTTAGAAAAATCAGCATCCCCAACACCTGGTACAGGAATGTCTAACTTGGGTGAACAAGCCTCAAATAATGTAACAGAAAAAACGATCAGAAATGAAATAAAAAAGGATGTTGATTTCATTGATTAGGGAATAAAGAATAAATTAAACAATTTTACAATTTAGCAATAAGCAATTTAAAAAATAATTTAACAATTGTGCATAGGCAACAGATGGTCATTGAAATATAAAATTACCTAACTGCTAAATTACCTAAGTTAAATAATTAAATTCCCAAGATTAACAGCTTCAACACCTCTTATTTCAGGTGCTGCACGCTTAATAGCCTCCTCAATACCGGCTTTCAGGGTCATTGCACTCATCGAACAAGATTTACAAGCGCCAAGCAATTCCAACTTAACAATTTTATCAGCAGTGATCTCAATCAATGAAACATTGCCTCCATCTGCTTTTAAATACGGACGCATTTGTTCCAGAGCCCCTTCTACTTTTGCTGTTAAATCAATCATTTTTATAATTTTCTTCTATTAATTACATTTAAAAACACTGTAAAAATTTATTCTTAGACACTCTTTTTATTCTGTACTTTTTAGATTGCTTTTCAAGAAAGTAAAGGTAACGAAAAAAAATTAATTGTGCTATGAATAGCTAAAGAGCATAACAAATAAATACATTTTACAAAAAAAATGATTAAAATTTAAACAGTTATTAAATTTGTAGTATTTCATTTACCATTGGTTAAATGTAATTAAAAATAAGGTGCTAAAAGCAAATATCCGGTAGGGATATTTCGTTACCCGAACACTAATTTTTTTCGTACCTTTCGGCTCCTGAAATAAGCTTAAAAACAAAATGAATATTTACGATAAATACGAAACAGTAATAGGTTTAGAAGTTCACGCCCAATTATCTACCAGAAGCAAAGCTTATTCAAGCGATTCTGCTGAGTTTGGAGGACTTCCAAATACTAATATAAGCCCTATCTCGTTAGGTCATCCCGGCACATTACCCAAAACCAATAAAAGAGCGATTGAATTTGCTGTTCGTTTAGGTTTAGCCTGCAAATGCACTATTCGTGAATTTAATGAATATGCACGTAAAAATTATTTTTATGCCGATCTTCCAAAAGGCTATCAGATAACCCAGGATAAAACTCCCATCTGTACAGGAGGATATATCACTATTAAGGAGGAAAATGGTAAAGAAAAAAATATAAATATTACACGCATTCACATGGAGGAAGATGCGGGGAAAAGTATTCACGACATTGATCCATTTAATAGTTTAATTGACTTGAACCGTGCGGGTGTTGCTTTAGTAGAAATTGTAAGCGAGCCGGAAATGCGCAGTGGAGAAGAAGCCTATAAATATTTAACAGAAATACGTAAGATTGTTCGTTATCTCGAAATTTGTGATGGTAACATGGAAGAAGGAAGCTTACGTTGTGATGCCAATGTTTCCGTACGTTTAAAAGGCAGTACTGCTTTTGGTAAACGTACCGAAGTAAAAAACATGAATTCGATACGGAATGTACAACGTGCAATTGAGTTCGAAGCCAAACGCCAGATCGAAGCCATAGAAAACGGAGAAGAAATTTCGCAGGACACACGTAGCTTCAATGCAGTAACGGGTACAACTTTTGTTTTAAGAAGCAAGGAAATGGCAAATGATTATCGTTATTTTCCAGAGCCTGACCTACAACCTGTAGTGGTAACTCAGGATTACATTGCAAAAATAAAAAGCACCTTGCCTCCGCTCCCTGGTGACTTGTATAAAAAATATCAATCGTTAGGATTGTCTCCTTATGATGCCGGTGTACTTACCGATTCGAAAGAAATTGCCCTTTATTTTGAAGAGATCATTTCAAAAACAAAAAGCGTAAAATCCGCGGCTAACTGGTTAACTGTGCAAGTAAAAGCATATCTTAATGATAATGCTTTACACATTTCTGATTTTAAGATATCCCCGGAAAGGATGGCTGCACTGATCGATTTTATTGATAGCGGAAAGGTAAATCATACCATTGCGATCCAAAAAATATTTCCGAAGATGATGGAGGAGACAAATAAATCTCCATTGCA
>JAIOQD010000768.1 GCA_021413595.1 Bacteroidota bacterium
TTTAATTTCAAGAAAGAAATAAAATTTTATTTTTACAAATCACAGATTTGTAGGTATTTATGAAAAGGTTGCATTAATCAGATTAATAAATCCGAAAAAAATTTGCACTTTTTTTTCCATCTAAAAATAAATTATTATCTTTCGACACTATGAAATTATATTTTATCATAAAAAATATTCTATTTAACAGTTATTTTTTCACCTTTAGAAATTCTCTTAAATTAAATTTCATAGAGAAATCTTTTGGGCGATTAAAGGATTCTTCATTTTCTAAAATTAAGAATTTGGACTCAACGTTTTTATTTCGCAATTCAGCACCTTTTCATTCAATAGTAATTGTTTCCTTTTTGATCTTACCATTATTATCTTTTTCCCAGATCAATTTTGTTAACAATGGAGCCCCAATATCTAATACTAATTTTGCTTTTGTTATCAATGGCAATGTAATACATCAAAACAACGGTACTATTGCTAATTCAGGTAATTTTTATATTCGTGGTAACTGGACCAATAATAATTCTTCCGACAATATATTTACAGTTGGCCCAAACGGTTGGGTGCATTTGGATAGTAGTGTTCAAACCATAGGTGGAAGTTTGCTCACACATTTCAATAATCTTGAATTAGCAGGTACCGGAACAAAACAACTTGTAGGTGTTGATGTAGAAATTGAAGACACACTTGCACTCAACGATCATGAATTTGATGCCGGTGATAACACAGTAATTGTATTAGCTACCGATACCGCTAACATTACCCGTACCGATGGATTTGTCAGCAGCACCAATGATGGAGGCCTTGCTCGAAATACACTTTCTACGAGCACCTATTTTTATCCCGTTGGCTCAAGTTTGGGAACTGCTCGTTTCCGACCGGTTGAGATTAAACCAAATGAACCTACAGCCAACACTTATAAGGTAAGGTTTGCGAATAATGATCCTGCTATAGACGGTTTTGATCCTGCCTCAAAAGAACCTATTGTTGGCGAAATAAATCCTAATTTCTATCATAAAATAAACAGAACAGCAGGTATTGATAAAGCTGACGTTACTATATATTATAATGATACAGCAGATGGAACTGCGATTTACGATATTCTTGCCTATTGGGAAGTTATCTCCTCGGAATGGAAAAACCCCGGATTAGGTGTAGCCTCTGATAATTACGGATTAAAAGCTATTACAAAAGCTTCATTTGAAAACTTCACTACCGATCCCGGTCTTATCCCTTTCGCATTAGCGGTGAATGTAGAATTAGCAACCAATGTATATGTTGCCAATGTCTTTTCTCCAAACGGGGATGGAAATAATGATGTGCTGCACCCATTGGGAAAAGGAATTACAGAGATAAAGTTTACCATTTATAACCGTTGGGGCGAAAAAGTATTTGAAACCAATGATATTAATGGAGGATGGGATGGAACCTATAAGGGAGAGCCTTTGAATATTGGCGTATTCGTTTATTATGTTTGGGGGAAATTAAAAAATGGAGAAGAATTAACAAAAAAAGGAAATGTCACGCTGTTGAGATAGAAAAGCCCATCGTTGCCTGCTCAAAGGGGAGGAGGCAATAGGTGAGTTATAGATATAAAATTGGAATCAATGAAAAAACTGTACATCATATATGCAATTCTTTTACTCCTCCCCATTGGCGAGGCTGGAAGAGGCCTATTCGCCCAGGATATTCACTTTTCCCAATATAACATGACACCATTGATGGTTAACCCAGCATTAACTGGGATTTTTGAAGGCAATCAAAGAGTGTATTTAAATTACAAAAATCAATGGCAGGGGATGGGGCAGTCTGGTGCTACTTATAACACCGCTTTGTGTTCATTCGATACACGATTGTCTAAGAAAAAATGGGAAAAGGGATTTCTTGGTGCCGGAATCACCGCTTTTAAAGATGTTGCAGGAGACTTGAAATTAGGAACCACCCAACTCAACCTTTCTCTTGCAGGTTCTGTATTTATTAACAAGCAACAATATATCACAGGTGCAATTCAGGGTGGTTTTGTTCAGAAAAGTATTTCTACCAGCGCTATGCAATGGGAAAATCAATATGATCAAAGTACCGGAGCTTATAATGCTGCCTTAGCTTCAAATGATATTGCTTCTCTTCCTCCTACCTTATATGGCGATTTTTCAAGTGGGTTTTCATGGAGTTATAATAAACCAGCATCTACTATTTCCGCCAATGACCAGTTGAAACTAATTGTAGGTTTCGCTGCCCTCAATATAAATACGCCTAAACAAAGCTTTTATTCTACCGGCACTAACGATAAGCTTTTTACAAAACTGGTTATGCATGCTCAATCCAGAATAGGAATTTCAAATTCAGATTTAACAGTAGTGCCCAATGTTGTTTTTGTTAAACAAGGCCCATTTTATGAATTGAATGTTGGATCATTATTTCGTTGGGCAATAAAAAACAATTCCAGATATACCGGTTACGGTAAAGGAATGGCTTTGTCACTTGGTGCTCAATACAGAATGAAAGACGCTGTAATTCCAATGATGCTTTTTGAATATTCAAACTATGCTTTTGGTGTAAGTTATGATGTAAATACTTCATCATTAACTCAAGGAACAAAGGGAAGAGGAGGAGTTGAAATTTCTTTACGACTAATTACACAAGATTTCAGGAACTCTCCAACAAGATTATTAGACTAACAATGATGAGATTTTTTTTTTATTTCGTATTACTACTATTATTATCAATTACTTTTCAGGTTAATAGTCAGGAAAATAATATCCTTTCCAATAAAGTAGAAGGATCAGATTTGCAAGAAATTATTATTACCAATTTAGGTGAAAATGTAAATACACCTTATGATGAATATGCACCAATTATATCTGCCGATGGATCGATGATGATATTTACATCCAGACGCCCAATTACACCAGAGGCAATTGCAGGTCAAATAAATGGAATGGAAAATATTTATGTCTCTTATTACAATGATTATACCTGGAAATGGAGTGAAGCAAAAATATTGGGTCCAACAATAAATCAGACAATGAGAAATAATTCTGCGATAGCCCTTTCAAATGATGGTCAGCAACTATTGGTGTACAGAGGTGACCGGAGTGGAAATATCTATTCATCTGAGTTGATAGGTGAAGATTGGACAGAACCTGTTAAAATGCCAAAACCTATTAATTCAAAAAAACATGAATCATCAGCAACCATTTCACCTGATGGACGAACTATTTATTTTATAAGCAACCGTAGGCATGGACAGGGAGGATTAGATATATGGATGTGTCGTAAGGATAAAACAGGTGTTTGGGGGGCAGCTGAAAATCTTGGTGAGATTATTAATACCCCGGAAAATGAGGAAGGTGTTTTTATTCACCCTGATGGTAAAACACTCTACTTCAGCTCAAAAGGTCATAACTCAAAAGGTGGTTATGATATTTTTAAATCTGTATTTGAAAACAATAAATGGAGTTCTCCTTTTAATATGGGTGATTCTATTAATACTGCTGATGATGATTTGTTTTTTAATGTCACAGCTGATGGAAGAACAGCTTACTACTCTTCCGCTCGTGCTGGAGGATTAGGAAGGAAAGATATTTTTGAATTATATTTTAAAAATAAAAAAAAGGAGTCAGGACTTATTCTCTTTAAAGGGGTGGTTTTAGATAAGGAAACATTTAAACCTATTGGTGCAGATATTAAAATTACCGATAACGATGAAAATGAAATTATTAACATTGTAAAATCAAATATGGCTACAGGAAAATTCCTTGTCGCCTTACCTGCGGGTAAAAATTATGGTATATCAATAAGTCAGAGAGGTTATTTGTTTTATTCCGAAAATATTAATATTCCTATTAATGCAGACTATAAAGAAATACGTAAACCTATTCCATTAAAAAAACTTGATATAGGAAATAAAATACTTTTGAAAAATATTTTCTATGATTATGGTAAAGCATCCTTGCGTCCTGAATCACGAGCTGAGTTAAATGAACTTGTGAAATTATTGAATTTAAGTACTAACATTAAAATTGAAATTGCTAGTTATACTGATAGTCAAAGCTCTGAAGAGTTTAATCTATCACTCTCCCAAGCCAGATCCCAATCTGTTTTGGAATACCTTTTTGC
>JAIOQD010000769.1 GCA_021413595.1 Bacteroidota bacterium
AGTATATTCAGGGGAATCGAAAGATACTTTTACATGCGACTGTGCAGCAAGATTGTATATTTCATCAGGTTGTGTTTCCTGAATAATACGAATCAAATTAGTAGAATCGGTTAAATCACCATAATGCAAAAAGAATTTCACTTTTGTTTCATGCTGATCTTTGTAAAGATGATCAATACGGCCGGTATTAAACATAGAACTTCTCCTTTTAAGACCATGTACCGTGTAACCTTTTGCCAGCAATAGTTCAGCTAAATATGCTCCGTCCTGACCTGTAACTCCTGTAATTAATGCTACTTTACCCATTCGATATTATTTTATATTTAATGCAATTATACGATTTTTTGACATAATAACGACTAAAAAAAATAGTTTAATTCATATATAATTCTGAAAAGATATTTTCAATAATAGACTTTTATTTAGTAAAAACACAACATAATGTTACAACGAAAATCAGTTTAAAAATGATTACACACAATTTTCTCGAAAAGACCATGGGCAGAGTCATTTCTAAATTATCGAGAATTGCGACTAATCACATACAACTAATCAAATATATAAAATCTAATCAATTGTCAATATAAGCCGGCCTATACTTTACAAAGATTGTAGATAAAACCATCAATTTACCCCCGAAAGAACATTTCCTTAGGTCATTGAACAAATAAAAGGCAAAAAATTGACTACCTTTGTAAACCTATAAAAAGCATGACTACATCCAATAACATAGAGGAATTAAGTTCGAAAGAATACATCATCATAAAAGGTGCGCGCGTACACAATTTGAAAAATGTGGATGTTGCAATTCCTCGTAACAAACTGGTTGTTATTACCGGTCTTTCGGGTTCTGGAAAATCTTCGCTTGCTTTTGACACCTTGTATGCTGAAGGTCAAAGACGTTATGTAGAGAGCCTTTCGTCTTATGCGCGCCAATTTTTAGGAAGAATAGACAAACCGGAGGTGGATTACATCAAAGGAATCTCACCTGCTATTGCAATTGAACAAAAAGTAAATTCTCGTAATCCACGCTCTACTGTTGGCACTTCAACAGAGATCTATGATTACCTAAAATTATTATATGCCCGAATTGGGAAAACATTTTCACCTATTTCGGGCAACCCGGTAAAACGTGATACTGTGCAGGATGTAACAGCATATATTAATTCTTTGGGAGATGAAACAAAAATTATTATTCTTGCTCCTTTAAAAAAACAAACGGGGAAAACTACAAAAGATCAACTAGAACTACTACTACAACAAGGGTTTACTCGTATTCAATATCAACAGGAAATTCATAAGATCGATGAGTTTTTAGAAACATTTCTTCCTCGCCTAAATGGTAGGAACGGGAAGGAAGAAAAAACAGAAAAAGAACAATTTTTCATTGTCATTGACCGTATTACAGTAAAATCAGGTGACGAAGACAATGACAATCGAGTTTCTGATTCGGTTCAAACTGCTTTTTTTGAAGGAGATGGAGAATGTACTGTGGAAATAAGCCCATCCCCAGCGCTTCCCAAAGGGAAGAAAGAAACCCGCGCTCAAGCTCCCCAAGAGACGGATCGTACAGGTAAAAAAGTCCTCCCCTTAGGGGAGGATTTAGGAGGAGCTTCTTTCTCAAATCGATTTGAATTAGACGGAATAACTTTTGAAGAGCCCAGTGTTCATTTTTTCAGTTTTAACAATCCCGTGGGTGCTTGTAAATATTGTGAAGGTTTCGGAACTGTTATAGGCATAGATGAAGACTTAGTTATCCCGAACAAAAATTTATCGGTTTACGAAGATGCCATTGTTTGCTGGAAGGGCGAAAAAATGAGTGAATGGAAAAATGTGTTGGTGATGAATGCGCACAAGTTCGATTTCCCTGTTCATCGTCCTTACTATGATCTAACAGCGAAAGAACGTAAACTTATATGGTCTGGAAATAAATATTTTGAAGGATTAACCAGTTTTTTTAAGCATTTAGAAGAACAGGCCTATAAAATTCAGTATCGCGTAATGTTATCTCGCTACCGGGGAAAAACAGTTTGTCCGGAATGTAATGGAACACGATTGCGCAAAGATGCCTCCTATGTTAAGGTTGATGGCTTATCGATCAATGATATTGTGTTGATGCCTATAAAGAACACGCTTGAATTTTTTACACATATTGAATTATCATCCTATGATACTGAAATAGCTAAACGCATATTAGTTGAAATTACTAATCGCTTACAGTTTTTAGATGATGTAGGTTTGGGTTACCTCACTTTAAACAGGCTATCAAATACTTTGTCGGGTGGGGAATCACAACGCATCAACTTAGCTACATCCCTTGGCAGCAGCCTTGTTGGCTCTATGTATATATTAGATGAACCGAGTATCGGATTACACTCCCGTGATACAGAACGATTGATAAAAGTACTTTACTCATTACGAGACATTGGCAATACAGTTATTGTAGTTGAGCATGATGAAGAGATCATGCGTGCGGCTGATCAGATAATAGATATTGGACCACTGGCTGGTACTCATGGAGGGGAATTAGTTTTCCAGGGAAATCACGAGGATCTGGAGACTGAAGAGAAAAGTCTTACTGCACTTTATTTAACCGGAAAAGAAAAAATTGAAATTCCTAAACAAAGAAGAAAGTGGAATAATTTTATTGAAATAAAAGGTGCAAGAGAAAATAATTTAAAAGGTTTTGATGTTAAATTCCCACTCAATACAATGACGGTGGTGACAGGGGTTAGCGGTTCAGGAAAAACATCGTTAGTAAAACGTGTTTTATATCCTGCACTCAAAAAAATACATGGTGGCTTCGGAGAGCAAACAGGAAGTTTTGATAAATTAGGTGGTGATTTAAAAAACATTTCCGCTGTGGAAATGATCGATCAAAATCCAATTGGAAAATCATCGCGCTCCAATCCGGTAACCTATGTAAAGGCATACGATGAAATACGTGCACTGTTTGCTGACCAGCCATTGGCAAAAAACAGAGGTTATAAACCATCGCACTTCTCATTTAATGTGGATGGCGGACGATGTGAAATATGTGAAGGCGAAGGCGAAGTACAAATTGAAATGCAGTTTATGGCCGACATTCATTTGGTATGTGAGGCTTGCAATGGTAAACGATTCAAACAAGATATTTTAGAAATTACTTATACGCCTTCAGCGTTTACAGATCCTAAAAACATATCCGATATTTTAAGCATGACTGTGGAGGATGCTATCCATTTTTTTGATTCGCCACAACGGCCAAACAATCTGGAAAAAAAAATTGTTCAAAAACTAAAACCATTAGCTGATGTAGGTTTAGGTTATGTACATTTAGGACAACCGTCAAGCACATTAAGCGGTGGTGAGGCACAACGTATAAAGCTGGCATCCTTTCTTGGTGCCGGACAGAACAGCAACACGCCCACTTTATTTATTTTTGATGAGCCTACTACGGGTTTACATTTTCACGACATTTCAAAGCTCTTATATGCTTTTAACGCATTAATAAAACAAGGACATTCATTAATTATTATTGAACACAATGCGGAAATAATTAAATGCGCAGATTGGGTTATTGATCTCGGCCCGGAGGGTGGAACAGAAGGGGGAAACATTGTTTTTGAAGGACTTCCAGAAGATTTGATAAAATGCAAAAAATCGTATACAGGCATTTATTTAAAAGACATACTTGGCAAAAAAACTATAAATGTTTAAATCCAAACCGCTATTTCATAAAAAATGAAATCTAAATTTAGCGGCAATACTTTTAATGGAATAAGTATTTAAAAGTTCTGGCATAACGTTTGCCTTTTATCGTTTCAATAATTATTTTCCTGTATTAATCATTGCCAAATCAAGTGCATCTAAAGCAAAAAGCTTCCTGCTAATTCGTAAGCATAAGCTTATGATATCAACAGGAAGCATTAATAAAAACACTTTTTAAAAACTATTTTTATTTACTTAAAACATTCTCTCATGCATTTTGATGTTCCATTTTAGGCTTCAAAACACCATTTCTTTTGTCTTTTATTTCTTGAAAATCTCCTAAGTAAATTTGACCACTTTGTCCGAATGCATCTATTGCATTTTGATAGGTTACTTTTTTTATATCCTTGTCAGATATACCATTTATTTTCATCAATGCAGCTGTTTTAGGCACAGCCATTGAATCAGAAATTCCGTGGTGGTTAGAATTTACCATCATTTTTTCAGAGCCGTATTGCCGAATCAATTCTACAATTCTTTCATTTCCTATTTTTGCTGAAGAATTAATAGTAAACGATGCCCAAAAACCTTTATCAATAACACTTTTAATAGTCTCTTCATTATTATGATCAATAATAACCATAAATGAATCTATACCATGTTCATTACAAATATCCATACTACGTTGGGTGGCGATTTTTTTATCACGATGTGGAGTGCGAATCTGAACAGGCATTTTATTTTTTTTTGCTAATTCAAGTTGTAACCGAAAATATTTTTCTTCAGCTTTTGTTTGATCTTCAAATCCAATATCTCCAACTCCAACTACCCCTTCCTTACGAAGGTATAAAGGTAAAACTGCCATAACATGTTCGGCTAATTTCTCATTATTAGCATCCTTTGAATTTAATCCAACAGTGCAGTAGTGTCTGATGCCAAACTGAGAGGATCGAAATCTTTCCCAGCGACCGAGACCGCTATTTGAATCTTTATGTGCCGATAATCCAATCATTGATGGTTCGATGCGGAATGAGGGTTCTATGATTGCTACAACACCAGCCTCGCTCATTTTCTGATAATCTATAGAACTAAGGGAATCCATATGAATATAAGGATCAAAAAATGTCATTCCTGCAATCAAGTGTTTATAATCATTCCACTGCATTTCGTTATAAACTTTTCCCTGATCATTTTCTTCTTTAGGTAATACGCTTTCTACAAGCAATTCGTTTCTCATGATTTGAAAATTTTATTGGTTTGAAAATTTAAACTCTTTGCTGCCAAAGGACTCAGTATATTTTTTTAAAAGATTTTTTGCGGGTTTAAAATCAGACTGTATGCAGGATAACTTTGCTGCATTTTGCTCTTGTTCATTTTCAGATTGAAATAATTTTTCAATATCCTTGATTATCTGATTATCGATATAAGGGGTTACGAGTTCCCATACTTCAGGAGATATTGTTTTCCCGATTGCCCAACGCGTATGAGCAAAATCAGAAACCATATGAGCAAGTTTCTGATTTGACCGCACCTTCAATCCGTATATATTTTTAATACTTTTACCACAAAAAATTGTTTTTAATACTAAAAGATTCCAAGCTGCTTCATCAAAGTGTAAGGATGGGTAAGGGTTATTAAATGCAATGGCATCAAAGACACAACCAACATTTGACCGAACAGCTTCTTTGGCCTGAAACAACCAATTTTGTGGATATGAAAACAAAGGAATAAACGAATTTAAGATGGCAAGCTCATTCATTTCAGCAGTTTCAAAAAGTTCGTTCAACCTTTTAACGTAATTTTTTTCATTTTCCGGATTGAAATGCAAAAGAATATAAGCCCTTGCAAACTTATCCAAGGTCCATCCTTCCGGAGAAAAATTCGAAGAAACAAGAAACTGATTTTTACTTTCCTGCGAAAGAACTATTTCTGTTTTTTTTATATACTTTGGCATTGCTATAAAAGCGGTTTGCAGAATTCTCTCATTTTCACGACTTACAGAAATGATATTTTCTAACCATAGGTTCTCTTCAGTTGAAATATTTAATGCCAGAATTTCTTTTGTCAATTTAATGAAAGCCATGTTTGAAAAATTTTACAATATTTCAGGAATATGCCTGTTATCAAATAATTCAGCTCCAATACAAACTGGATTTTAAATTTCAGATACAAATATACAGGCAACATATCCGAGCAAATGTTGGTATTCGTTAAACGAATATTTTTAATAGTTCAATTAACAGAATGGTCACTTGGGGATTTAATAAAAAAAAGAGGAGGTGATTACTCAAAACAGGAAAATGAATGTTTTTCCCTTGCGAACTTCGAGGTCTTTCAGCGCTGAATTCGGACAGAAAATTACAAAGGAGCGCAAAGACTCAAGGAAGAAAGCGCTTACTATTGTTAACAAAAAGGTTGAGTATTAATACAGGAAGCTAACTAAGGTCGAATTATAAATTAATGACATTAAACTTTGCCAATGTTTGTATAAATTTTTCGCTATTTGATCCCTTTCTTTTCCTTTGCAAAAAAATAAACAGAATAAGTTATAAAAGTAAAAACACAAATAAATAATCCTGCTGTTTCACGCGCTAATTCCTGATTAATTGTTTTCATGCTTAAGCCTCCGTCATCAGAAAAGAAGCCTTCATACTTTGTTATTTGTTGAAAAGAATTAATTGCATACGCCAAATAGAGTATAGATAGAACAATTAAAACTTCTTGCGAATATTTATCTTTAAATGTTCTGAATGAAATCGTAGCAGATATTAAATATAAGGCCACCCACCAAATTGGGTCAGGGTCATTTATTTGCCAATAGGCAAACAATAGGTATATAAAAGAAAATAAAAGAGCAATGTAACGCATAATAAAATAATTTAAATCTTTAATCAAATAAATGTTGCCAGATAATTGAATACACATCAGGAGCTTCTACCTCACCATTAGTGATGAGATTTTTTGAAATTAACAGAGGATAATATTCCTTTGTGATATGGGGTGAACCATGTGAGCCTCTTATAAGCTGAGCATCGAGAGGAATCACATTCATTAAATATCTAAACCCTAATTTTTTTCTTAACAGTTTGTACCCAGCTTTTACTTTAGTAAATGTTCTTTTTTCCATCAACATTTCCAAAGGATCATAACCGGGCTTCTTGTGTATGTCAACAGTTTTAGCAAAATCAGGTGCATGCTCATCCTTCTTCCAATAATAATAAGTGAACCAATTTTCGGGTTCAGCAATAGCTACTAAATCACCGGAGCGTTGGTGATTCAGGTGATGATTTTTTTTTTCGTTTTCATCCAGCACCTGCTTTATCCCTGTGGTTTTATTAAGAATATCAATAACCTTTTGTTTTACAGATGGGTCGTTCAAATATATATGTGCAATCTGGTGATCGGCTACAGCAAATGCTTTGGAAGCTCCAGGGTCAAGAAGTTCATAATTCCGTTCCTTACGAACGCTTATTAAGCCTTCGGCTCTTAAAATACGATTTATAGGAATTGGCTCTTTAACATTACAAATCCCGTATTCTGATAATAAAATAATTTTTGCTCCTCGAGATTCATAAAACGAAACTAAATCCTGACAAAGTTTGTCGATCTCTGTTAGATCATTTCCAATTTTATTAAAATCAATCCCATACTTCTGAAGGCAATAATCTAAATGTGGAAGATAGATCAGCGTGAGCGTGGGATCGTATTTTTTTTCAACGATCATTGAAGCATCTGCTATCCACTGGCTTGATTTTATACTGGTACGTGGCCCCCAAAAGTTAAAAAGAGGAAAGGTACCTAACTGTTTTTGCAGATCATCTCTAAGTCCTGCAGGATAAGAGTAGCAATCAGGGGCTTTACCTCCATCGGCATGGTATTGTGGCCTTGGAGTTACTGAG
>JAIOQD010000678.1 GCA_021413595.1 Bacteroidota bacterium
GCCCCCATTTACACTTAGATGCCTGAAATTTAGTAGTAATGTTTTTTATCATGTTTGGATATTTATATAAGTAAATGTTTTAAACGAACTGTTAATAATAGGATTTAATCCCGACAAATATTGAGAGATTGATTATAAGACAAAGGTAAACTGCCGACAAATCTATAAAAATAAATCTTAAGCACCAATGTTTTTTGTAAATGTTTTGGTCGTAAAATTAAAAAGGATTTTCTTTGTTTATAACCAGTGTTAATTAACGTAACAAAGCAATTAGTTGGAATCATGTTTATATTGACGTTCCCGTTTTTTTTTTTAGCTCCCTTTATGGGGTAAGGTTGAGCAAAAACGGGAGGACTTAGGGTTTATTCCTCAGAAAAGAATCTATTCAGACCCTCCAATTCAGAAAAATAAGTAAAAAAAATAAAAATCAAGTATTTTAATTCTAATTCACTAAAAATAGGGGGGTGTTCTGTAATTAATATCGTTTTTTTTAATTTTGTTTGCTAATTTTGGGGGGTGTTGATAAAAAAATCAATAATTTTTGTTGTTTTTTGCCTTTTTTTATACTTTTGCCACTGAGAAAATTAAGTTAAGAATTCATTCATTTCCTTTTTTTTCTTTTTTTGCGTTAGGAATTGCAGCAAAAATCCTTCCTTGCCGCTGTTTAGCGTTAAGGAAGATTGAAGCGGAAAGTCTGGTCATTTTTACCTCACCCTCCCTGAGGAGGTGAGATGAAAATGGAAAGACCCAAATAAAATTAAATAATAAGAAATCAAACACATTTTAAAACTCAAAATTCAATAAAAAAATGGCATTTCACAGATTTAAAGCATTAGAGACGGTTCTTTCTAGAACCCCGGTAGAAGTTACTTTACCAAGCAATAAAGTATCAGAGTTTTTTGGCGAAAACGTATTTGGCATTGATGCTATGCGTGAGTATTTATCAGAAGAAGCTTTTAATAGTGTAATGTCTGCTATTGAGCAAGGGGCACGTATCGACCGTAAAATGGCCGATCAGGTAGCTGCATCCATGAAAGCATGGGCAAACTCAAAAGGGGCCACACATTATACACACTGGTTCCAGCCATTAACAGGTACCACTGCTGAAAAACACGATGCTTTTTTTGAGCCAACAGAAGGTGGACGTGCTATTGAGCGTTTTGGAGGCAGCCAATTGGTTCAGCAAGAATCTGATGCGTCCAGCTTCCCCAATGGTGGTATTCGTAATACATTTGAAGCAAGAGGCTATACCGCATGGGATCCAACATCCCCTGCATTTGTGATAAGTAAAACATTGTGTATCCCTACCATTTTTGTTTCCTACACCGGTGAAGCACTCGATTTTAAAACTCCTTTATTAAAAACATTGCATTTGCTTGATAAAGCAGCTGTGGATGTGTGTCAGTATTTTGATAAGAATGTAACAAAAGTGAATGTTACATTAGGCTGGGAACAAGAGTATTTTTTAGTTGACGAAGCATTATATAATGCGCGTCCAGATTTATCAATGACCGGTCGTACTCTTTTCGGCCATGCGCCTGCAAAAGGGCAACAGCTTGAGGATCATTATTTTGGTTCTATCCCTGAACGTGCAACAGCTTTTATGCGTGATTTTGAAATCGAATCATTAAAATTGGGTATTCCTATAAAAACTCGACACAATGAAGTAGCTCCAAACCAGTTTGAATGCGCCCCTGTTTTTGAAGAATGTAACTTAGCTGTAGATCACAACCAGTTATTGATGGATGTAATGGAGAAAATTGCCAGACGACATAATTTCTGTGTTTTGTTGCATGAAAAACCATACGCAGGTGTTAATGGCAGCGGTAAACACAACAACTGGAGCATGAGCACCAATACCGGTAAAAATTTATTAAGTCCCGGAAAAACGCCTAAAACCAATTTGCAATTTTTAACATTCTTTATAAATACGGTTATGGCGGTTCATGATAATGCTGATCTGATGCGTGCTGCTATTGCTTCGGCAAACAATGATCATCGTTTGGGTGCTAATGAAGCACCTCCTGCTATTATGTCGGTTTTCCTTGGGACTCAGCTTTCCAATGTATTGGATGAGTTGGAAACCAAAGTTAAATCAGGGAAAATGAGCCCTGATGAAAAAACAGCTTTAAAATTAGGTGTTGGAAAAATTCCTGACATCTTATTAGATAATACCGACCGTAACAGAACATCGCCCTTTGCATTTACCGGGAATAAATTTGAGTTCCGTGCAGTTGGATCATCAGCAAATTGTGCAGGTCCAATGATAGTTTTGAATGCTATTGTAAGCGATCAATTGATCCAATTTAAAAAAGATGTTGATGCGTTAATTTCCAAAAATGTGGATAAAGACGAAGCGATATTTCAAATTTTACGGAAATACATTGTTGAGTCGAAAAAGATTCGTTTTGAAGGGAACGGTTATGGCGAAGAATGGGTGAAAGAGGCTGCTAAAAGAGGTCTTTCAAACATTAAAACCACACCCTTGGCTTTAAATGCTTTTGTTTCTAAACAAACGATGAACCTTTTTGAGCGACATGGTATTTTAACCGAGCGCGAGCAACATGCCCGCCATGATATCTATTTGGAAACATACACCAAAAAAATTCAGATAGAGTCACGCGTAATGGCTGACCTCGCGATGAGCCACATTATTCCCACGGCTATTAAATACCAAAGCTCCTTAATTGAAAACGTAAAAGGATTAAAAGATATCATGACCCAGGCGGACT
>JAIOQD010000679.1 GCA_021413595.1 Bacteroidota bacterium
AATTAGATTTATGTATAAGTCAAGAACCAAGATGAAATAACGATGAAAATTAAAAATCTATTTTTAGCCGGCACATTGTATCTTGGTTCTTGGTTCTTGAATCTCGCACCTTCCTATGCTCAAGATCCACATTTTTCCCAATTTTTTTATTCTCCTTTAACAATTAATCCTGCAAATACAGGCATTTTCAATGGAGATATAAGAGCTTCTACTTTATATCGTATGCAATGGTTTACGATTACTAATCCCTATAAAACAGCTTCAGTGGCAGTAGATGCACCCATCTTTAAAAAGAAGATGAGAGGCAACGATTTTTTTTCCGCAGGTTTTAATTTTATGAATGATGCTCAGGGAAGTATAAATTTAGAAAACAATTCGTATAATGGTTTATTATCATTTACTAAATTTCTGGGTGGTAAAAAATTGCATTATCTAACCTTTGGTTATGAAATTGGTTATAATATAAAAAGTGTTGCACTCGGTTCAATAAAATATGATAGCCAGTATGACCCCAACACAGGAGGTTATAATGCTGCTTATGGTTTTGCTGAACAAGCCGGAGGTAGTGCTGGATTTCTGGATATGGCAACAGGTTTGGTGTGGAATTTTAATTCCGATAGAAAATTTCGTAGTTCATTAGGTTTTTCTTTACATCACTTTACTGCTCCTGATGTTTCAATAATTGGCAGAACTGATAAATTATTACGTAAATATTCATTTCAATGGAATGTAGCTTATAAATTAGGGACTAATAGTAATGCCGTTTTACAGCCTAATTTATTGGTTTCGAAACAAGGTGCTTCCTCCCTGATTATTGGAGGTACAAGTATAAAATATTTATTGCAGGAACGTTCACGTTATACCAATTTTCATGGCGAACGCAGCATGGCAGTGGGCTTTTTTTACCGTTACCGTGATGCTGCTTATGTAAATTTACGTTTAGACTATGAGGATTTTGCCTTTTCAGTAGCTTATGATATAAACCTTTCGGGTTTAACGCCTGTATCAAAATCAATTGGTGGATTTGAGATAATGCTGCAATACCGCGGTGTATTTGGATTTAACCAAAACTCAAAACGTTCAAGTGTAAGATTTATGTAATTGTTTTAAATTGATTTTGGGCGTTTCCGTTTTTGAAAAAAAACGGTCGGGCTTTCCGCTTCAATCTTTTCTGAAAAACGAAAAGGATTTACGCTTCAATCCCTAACGCAGCATCCACTCAAAATTACCCCATCAATTCTTTCATCAGTTTTTCCAATGATTCTTTCATGGTGGCCAACTCCAGTTCAACGATTGTTAACCTGGCTTCCATTTCATTTACCGATTTACGGGCAGGCTCATCAGGGAATTCCTCTTCGTCAAGATCAATAGTTTCCCCTAATAAATGGGTATAACGCACCTCTTTCTGACCCGCACGCTTCGGTAATTGTTGTACTAAAGGAGGCTGAGCATGAGCAAGCTTTTCCAATACAGCAAGCACTTCTTCTAATGATTCGAATTCATGCAACCTTGCCGAATTGGTATTTATTTCGCCCGCAGTTTGCGAACCACGTAAAAACAATAAACACATTACCGCTAATTCAGCAGTTGTAAGCGGAAAAACAAGTGTAAAATTATGTTTGTATTTCACAGAACGACTGGTACCACCGGTAGCTGTTGATGTTAAACCCATTTTTCTGAGAGCATTTAATGCAATAACCACAGTTTCTTCATCATACTGAACTACCGGTTTGCGCGATGACTTTTGGTTACATGCCGCAGTAAGCGAATTTAATGTCATTGGATAATAATCGGGGGTGGTTTTACTCTTTTCAATTAAAGATCCTAAAACACGAATTTCTATGGAATTCAATACGGGTAAGCTTTCTGATAGATCCATTTAGATATAAATTATTTATTTAAAAATAGAACGCTGACAACACATATTGCTTATGATTAAAAAAAAACATTACGACTTTTACGAATTCAACCAAAAAAAAATTATTTTATAATTCGTGAAATTCGCGGCTTTAACCTTGCTCTTTATCCATCAATACTGCAAGATGATTATATATGATTTTTGTTATACTTTTCCATCCAAATTATCCTCGTTATGAGCGTTCCATCAATTTAAGGATAATATTCATAAGCACCTAAATCAGGAATTGAAGTAGTAGTTGAATTAGGGCGAAACTTATCATTTAGATCAAAAATTATTGCGGTTGGATTACCTTGGTCAATTGCAGGTGATGTTGCTTTTAATTGGTAATTATTCACACTGGCATCTATAAATTGAGGATCAAGATTTTGATAAACTGAGACAGTATTGTAATGCACACCATTGGCAGTATTTAAGGCCGTTTTCACAAGACAATGATCAAATTTATAATTAAAATTTCCACCAAAAGTGGACGAATCCAAGCCTATTTCTTCATCTATATTACCATACATAATACAATTACCAAAATAAGCACTGTCCAGACCCCGTATTTGAGTGGTTCCGTTAATATCAATATAATAATTGCTTAAAGCTATTGAAGGAGTAGTACGCTGGTTTCCATTCCAAAAATTCGCGAACGTACAATGTTCAAAACTGTATCTTCCGCCAATAGTAAGTGCCGCCACATATTGTCCGCAATTCGCAAACACACAGTTATAACTCCTAATAAAACTGCCTTGTCCGTAAATAGCGGCAGCCGACATATTTTTAACGATAGTATTCGTTATCTGTAAAGTAGGACTTGCTGATGCACCCAATGTATCGGCTTGCACACCAATACTGCCATTTTTAATTATAGCCCAATCGATCACATTGTTTAAACTACCGGGCGAAAGCCATATCTTCCCCCATTGCCCAGGCAACTCTTTATAGTCAGGTTCCAAACGGGCTCCCTGAAATGTAACTTCATTTCCTTTACTCCCCAATATTTTCAATGTACCACCATCATAGATCCATAAAACAGCCTGGTTATTTAAGTGAACACGGGTACCTTCCATCATTGTTAAGGTGCACCCCTCATCCACCACAGCATAACCAAATATTAAATGAGGTTTATCATCCGTCCAAATAGCATTACAATCAATGATGGAATAAGGAGGAAATCCGGTAGTAGAAAAATGATCCGGCTTATGTAAATACACATCTTGTCCAACAGCAGTGAGGTTAATGTCTTGAATATTCCCATTGGTCACAAATACAACCGAATCCTTTATCAACAATGGAGAGTTGGAACCGTTTGGATCCACCGTAACCTGAACAAAGGCAAACAGACTATCTCCTGCCATAATTTCAATGTCAGTAAATGATGTTCCGGAAAGGCCATCTATATTGATTCTGAACTGAGAATTAGTTCCCGTTGCTAAAAATGCTTCAGAAATAATCAGGGATTGACTGTTTGAATTATATATTTTAAAAAGTTTGGTTGTTGAACCAACGGTAGTAAAAACGGTGTCAAATAAAACTTCATCAGTGGAAAAATTAAGTTTTGCACTGGAATCAGTCAATTGCTCGTCTTTTTTACAAGATGAAAAAATGAATAGAATAAAAAGATTTAACAAAAAAAACTGCTTAATTAACTTCATATCACAAATATATAACAGGATGTGGGGGATAACGACTTTTTATGCAAAATATTTTATTAATTAATTAAATAAAAAGTTTGTGAAATTTAGGCAAGTATTGCATCTTATCAATAAAAAAAGGTAAATTTGTCTGTTAGGCTAGTGCCGAAAAAGCACCTTATAAATTTAGATAAAGACGAATTACAAAGACAATAAATATATTCGTTATTTGATAGAATTCGTAATTAGTATTTTGAAACAAATAAAAAAATTGTCCGACTAGTTCGGAATTATTATATATGAATAAGCATTTAAGGTTAATTTACTTATTGCTGCTGCTTTTTGGCCTAAATATTCAAACAATTAAGGCACAAAATGATTTTGCTTCTGAAGAGGAATTTAAGAAGCAAGCAGCTAAGTTATTTGATGAAGAAGAGTTTGAAAAAGCCTATCCTTTATATTCTCAATTAGTCAGTCTTTATAGAAAAGATCCCAACTATAATTATCGTTTAGGGGTATGTATGCTCTATGCCAGCGATGAAAAAGAAAGAGCCATTACCTTCCTTGAGTTTGCTACCAAAAATAAAGAAGTAGAGAAAGAGGCATTTTTTTTCCTTGCCAAAGCCTATCATTTGAATTATCGTTTTGATGATGCAATCGGACAGTATCAGATATACAAAAAAATGGCTTCTGGTGCAAAGGCTGAACGATTCCAGGTTGACAGGCAAATTGAAATGTGTAATAATGGTAAAAAATTATTACGGAATATCAGCGATCTGCCGGTAATAGAAAAAATAGAAATGAGTCGTGAAGACTTTTTTCGTTCTTATGATATTTCCGAAATTGGCGGAAAAATGCTCGTAAAGCCTGATGAAAAGGAATTTAGAACTGCTCTTGATAAAAAGAAAAAAGAAAAATCAATTTTATATCTCGCCACAAACAGCAACCTGATCTATTTTTCGAGCTATGGTGACAATGAGCAGACCGGCAAAAATATATATTCAATAAAAAAAACGGCAAGTGGAGAATGGGGCAAGCCTCTAACCGTTGGCAATACCGTAAATACAAAATATGATGAAGATTTTCCATTTCTTCACCCTAATGGAAAAGTATTGTACTTCTGTTCAAAAGGACATAATTCAATGGGTGGCTACGATATTTTCAAAACTACCCTTAATGAAGAAACCAATTTATGGAATGAACCTGTGAATATGGATTTCCCTATCAATACACCTGATGATGATATTTTATACGTTACCAATGCGGATGAGAAAAAGGCCTTTTTCGCTTCTGCACGTTCAAGTGTAGCCGGAAAAATAGCAGTATATCATATCAGTGTTGAGCGCAGACCAATTGATTTTGCAA
>JAIOQD010000680.1 GCA_021413595.1 Bacteroidota bacterium
CAATATAGAATTAAGTACACAATTTTTGGACTCTGATTTCTTGGAAAGTAAACGTAATGGATTTAAGGAATTTACAGGTACTTTAACAGGTAGACAAAAAAATGGTTCAACTATTATTCTTAATGCGGAGCCTCTTTATAAGGGTAATGAAGTACTAATAATTCGTGGAAACCGAGTAATTGCTATTGTTGATGAAGCTATCGGAAAAATAAATATAGCCACAGAACATAGTGGCTGGAAGTGGGAGGAAATAAAAATTGAAGGGAAATATCAAAGTCAATTAACGGGAGATGTTGTTTCTGAAATTATGGCTACGAATAATTGCGGTTTAACTTCATTTGAAGATTCTGTTAAACTACATGTACCACTTATTAAGGCTTTTTTAAATTTTTATAATAGTAGTGCTTCAGAAAAGTTGGATACTTGCCCTATTACATAAGGCACAAGAAAAATAAAACATTTTTATGAAAAATATATGGTTAGTTGGTACAGGGTATATGGCAATTGAATACGCTAAAGTGTTAAAGGCTTTAGATGTTAATTTTGTTACTGTAGGTAGAGGTGAAAAAAATGCAGAACTATATAAAAAGGAAACTGGTTGTGATGCAATTAATGGTGGTATTGAAAAGTTTATTGAATCAAAACCGGCTATTCCCGATGGTGTCATTATAGCAGCTGGAGTACAAGAATTATCTAGTATTACAATTCAACTGATTGGATTTGGGATAAAAAATATACTTGTAGAAAAACCAGGTGTTTGTGAGCCTACGGAAATTGATAGATTGGCAAGTGTTGTGAATGAAAAAGACGCTAATGTTCTTTTAGCATATAATAGGCGTTTTTATTCTTCAATTATTATCGCAGAGGAAATTATAAAGCAGGATGGTGGGATAACTTCCTTTAATTTTGAATTTACTGAATGGGGGCATGAAATTGAGAAACTAAATAAACCTAATATTGTACTTCAAAACTTGTTTTTGGTTAATTCAAGCCATGTGGTAGATACTGCATTTTTCCTTGGAGGTAAACCAACAGAATTGAGTTCATACATAGCAGGCAGTTTGAATTGGCATTCGAGAGGATCAAGATTTGCAGGTTCCGGTATCACAGATAAAAATGCATTGTTTTCTTATCAAGCTGATTGGGCTGCACCGGGTAGGTGGGGAATAGAACTGCTGACTAGAAAACACCGTTTGGTTTTAAGACCTATGGAAATCTTGCAAGTTCAAAAATTAGGTTCCGTTGCGATTGAACAGGTTACTATTGATGATTCACTTGATAAAAAGTATAAACCTGGTTTATTTCTTCAAACAAAAGCATTTATAAATAATGATTACGCTCGTTTTTGTACAGTTAAACTTCAGCAACAACTTATCAATGAAGTTTATAAAAAAATATCAGGTTATTGAAGCAATGCACTTTAGAAAATTTAAGACATAATAAAATGAAGATTTTAATCATGTCTGACTCTCTTGCTTTAGCAAGAGAGAAACCAGAAAAAGTTTTTTACGAAGAAACTTGGCCTGCTTTTTTAAAAAGGAAAGGGCATGACGTTCTTCCAATTTGTATTGGAGGGGCTACTTCCGATGATTTATTACGCCAAGTTGCTTATCATAAACCATTTTTACCTGATATAGTCATTATTCAAGTTGGAATTGTTGATTGTGCTCCTCGACATTTTACACAATTAGAAATTCTGTTGCTCCGCAAGATTCCTTTTTTCGGAAGGGTTGCTTTAAAATTTTTTAATAAGCCGTTTGTTCGAAAAATCCGAAAAATAAGTTATGTTTCGCCAAATAAATTTCGCCAAAACATT
>JAIOQD010000681.1 GCA_021413595.1 Bacteroidota bacterium
CACTTTTGAATAATGCTCCGAATTTTGTGGAGTTTGCAAAAGCGATCGAATTACCCGGTCACGCATCATTACCCTCTGATGCGAAAGGAATAGAGCTACTTATCAAAAAAATGGATAGCAGCTCTGAAATTGAGCGCAAAAAAGAAACAGCCTGGTTATCCTACACAACCTATAATAAAGTGGTTGGTAAGCTTAAAACAGAGGCTCTGGAGGATTTTAGGATTGACTTTGAAGATGGATTTGGCAACCGTTCTTGGGAAGAAGAAGATGCAACTGCTGTGCAGGCTGCAAAAGAGGTGGCAAAAGGAATGAAAGCAAATTCTTTATCGCCATTTATCGGTATACGGATCAAGCCGTTTACAGAGGATATGAAAGAGCGTGGTGCTAGAACACTCGATATTTTTCTAACTACATTATCGGAAGAAACGAATGGAAAACTTCCTGATAATTTTGTGGTGATGTTGCCTAAAGTTTCTATTCCTGAGCAGATAGCAGCATTGATCAAAATGTTTGAAACCATTGAAGCCAATACAAAAATTGAAAGCGGAGCGCTTAAAATGGAAATGATGGTAGAAACTACACAGGCTGTGATTGATAAGGACGGAAAAAATCCATTGAGGTCTTTTTTAGAAGCCAGTAAAGGTAGAATGATAGCAACGGCTTTTGGTACGTACGACTATACTGCCGCTTGCAACATCACGGCTAAATATCAGGATATGGGACATGCCGTTTGTGATTTTGCACATCATTTTATGAAGGTGTCATTGGGCGCTACCGGTATCTGGCTTTCTGATGGTGCAACCAATGTAATGCCAATTGGGCCGAACAGGGGGAACAATCTCACAGCTGAACAACTTGCAGAAAACAAATCTGTAGTTTTTCATAATTGGAAAAAAGCGTATGACCATACCCGCTATTCATTATGGAAAGGTTTATACCAGGGCTGGGATCTTAATCCTGCTCAGTTTCCTATGCGTTATGCGGCTGTTTATTCTTTCTTTTTAGAAAGCTATGAAGATGCAGCTAAACGTTTAAAAGCCTTTGTTGAAAAGGCTGCAAGAGCAACATTAACTGATGATGTTTTTGATGATGCAGCTACCGGACAAGGACTCCTTAATTACTTTTTACGAGCTATGAATTGTGGTGCCATCTCGGCAGAAGATGTAACCGCAACGGGCTTAACCATGGAAGAAATAAGAACCCGTTCTTTCCTTAAAATTTTAGAAGGGAGACGTAAAAAGGAAGCCGTTTAATTCTTTTCTATTGTTTACAATCCGGTTTTGGAAATATTTCGGTATTACAATAAATTTAATTTTTTTTTACAAACAAATCGTACTTCTTTATCTAAAAATCTATCATTCAATTAAATTTATTTCTTTAGTTTTACAATCATTATGCAAATAGAAGTTTTAAAATCGAAGATACATCGCGTAACTGTTACACAAGCCGACCTTGATTATATCGGCAGTGTGACCATTGACGAAAATTTGATGGATGCCGTTAACCTTATTGAAAACGAAAAGGTTGATATTTTTAATTATAACAATGGCGAACGTTTTACCACCTATGTGATCAAAGGTGATAGGGATTCAGGAGTTATTTGTTTAAATGGACCTGCATCATTAAAAGTGAAAGAAGGGCACGAAATAATTATTGTATCCTATGCTTTAATGGATTTTGAGCTTGCTAAAAAGCATGAACCTGCTGTTGTTTTTCCGGACAGTAAAACCAACAAACTCCGCTAATTTTGAAAAAAAAAATAGTTAGTGTTTTAAAATTTCTTTTTTTTTTAGGAATAGGAATCCTATTGATCTGGCTCGCAGTTCGTAACCTTACGGAAGAAGACAAATCCAGTATTGCAGAAGCATTTACCCAAGCTAATTATTATTGGATAGCGCTTTCCATGTTTTTAAGTTTTTTAAGTCATTGGATCCGTGCTATGCGCTGGAGGCTCCTGATACAACCTCTTGGTTTTAATCCTAAGTTATCTAACACCTTTTTCGCTTTAATGGTAGGCTATCTGGCCAATTTTGCATTACCCCGCTTAGGTGAAATATCCCGTTGTGGAGTGCTTACGAAATATGAAAAAATTCCTTTTACCGAAGGTTTTGGTACCGTAATAGCTGAGCGCGCTATTGATGTGCTTTGTTTAATTCTTATTTTTATAGGGACACTTTTTTTTCAGTTTGACGAATTATGGGGTTTAACAAATAATAAAATTATAAGCCCCCTTACCACAAAATTATCATCATTGATGGAGAGTAATATATTCCTCATCCTTTTTGCATTGATAATGATAGGTATTACTATCTCGTTTTTTGTATTCCGTAAAAGAAGTAAAGGAATGTTTTCAAAAAAACTGAAAGAGATGGCTCTTGGTTTCTGGGAAGGGTTAAAATCCGTAAAAAATATAAAACGCCCAATCCTTTTTGTTTTTCATACAATTCTTATTTGGTTACTATACACCGCATTATTATATGTTGGATTTTTCTGTTTTGTAGAAACATCTTACTTAAGTTTTGGTGCAGCATTGGCAATTATGCTATTTGGCAGCTTAGGCATTGCTTTTGTTCCGGGAGGAACTGGCGCCTATCAGGCCTTGGTTACCGAAACCTTGACTTCTGCCTATAAAGCCTCCTTCACTTTTGCATTTGCTTTTTCATGGCTTATATGGACATCACAGTTTGCGCTCATCCTTTTATTGGGAGTGATTTCATTAGTAATGCTTCCAATTATTAATAAAGAAAACAAATTGTGAAAATTATTTTCTGATTAGCTGTACCAATTTTAAGTTTGATAATTTAATAGTTTCAATACTTTTTTAGTTGCAACAGTTTAATACTTTTAGCAATTAATATTGATTCATTATTCCTAAACCAGTATGGTCCCATTTACAAAAAAAGTAAGCGCATTAGAAATTATACAATCAAAGATTCATACACCTGAAACATTATTAAAAACCTTAGCTGTGTGGCGTTTTAAGTCGCAGAAAATTGTTTTTACAAATGGATGTTTTGACGTACTTCACCGTGGACACATTGATTATCTTGCAAAAGCATCTGACCTGGGTGGTAAATTAATAATCGGTTTAAATAGCGATGCTTCTATAAGGCTATTGAATAAAGGTAATTCACGACCTTTGCAGGATGAGCATTCACGTGCAATGATATTAGCTTCACTTAATTTTGTAAATGGTGTTATTCTATTTGAAGACGCTACACCCCGGTACTTAATTAATTTCTTACAACCCAATGTATTGGTAAAAGGTGCCGATTACGATGCGAATGAAACCGATCCGCAAAGCAAAAAATACATTGTTGGTTCTGATACAGTGAAAGCTTTGGGAGGTGAAGTAAAAACCATAGAATTTTTAGAGGGATTTTCTACCACCAACATTGAAAATAAAATTAAGGGAATGTGAGACATTCGATTTAATTGAAAATTTTTAAAATCAAGAGTCGGTAGTTTTTATAAATTTTGAAAAAACTCAGTAAAATCAGTCGGTTGCGTAATTTCATTTTTGTCATAAATTTTTGTTATCCTATTCTGTCATCCCGAACTTTTCCCGAGGGATCTTGCTTATAATAAGCCGTATTGCTTATGATTGCAAGATCCCTCTTGCCAAAAAGGCAATTCTACAAAAGAAGAACAGGTCGGGATGATAGAATCAATTAAATTTTTACCGAACTATTATAAAATGAAAATCCACCCCTGCAGTTACATTCTCTTTCTATTATTATTCACCTGCCAGGGATTTACAAATGCCTTAAAGTCCCAACCGATTCTAAATAAAGACACTGTTTTAAACCTCTCTAAAGATGTGAACGACAGTATCACTATTCATTACATTGGCTGTAGTGGTTTTTTTATTAAGAAGGGGAAAAGCGCGGTCTTAATTGATCCCTATTTTTCCTACACAAATGCGAATACCTATTTTTCAGGAGCCTTAACAAATAAGTCGAATATTCCGGTTGACCTCAAAAATTTAATTGAGTCCGTTTTTTTACATGTTATAGGAGATTCTCTTGATCGTTCAGGATCAATTAAAACGCTTTTAATTACCCACGGTCATTATGATCATTATGGAGATGTGCCCTACCTCTATCATAGTGGGCATTTGAATAAGGACACGATTAAAATTATTGGCAACAACACCGTACAAGGTTATTTAGGTGAAGTCCAAATTGCTGATAGAAATATCATTAAACCTGTTGAGTCCTCTGTGAGCACTCCATCCATAGAGGGGAAGTGGATCTATGTGGATCCCAAAATACGAATACTTCCCGTCCTTACTGAACATGCGCCAAATTTAAAGATACTTGGTATTAATATTAATTTTGTTCCAAAAAACCATGAACAAGAAAATACCCGCCATAAGTATTGGAGAGAATATGCAATGGGCCAAACACTGTGCTATCTGATCGATTTTTTAAACGATGATGGTAGTATAAATTTTAGAACATACATTAATTCTGCGGCAAGCAATTTCCCTTATGGCTTTCCGGCTCAAGTAATTTTAAACCAACACCCTGTTGATGTTACACTGCTTTGCGTAGCGTCTTTTAATAATGTAAAAAACTATCCTGAGGATATTGTAAAGTATTTAAAGCCTAAACACATTATTGCTTGCCATTGGGAAGATTTTCTCAACTCTTCCATCCCCGAACTGAAAAAAAAACCTAAAACAGTTCCGGGAACAAATGTTGCCGTTTTTTTTAAACGACTTGATAAGGTTTTATCTGATCTCAATTCAGGAATATCGTTTACGCTACCCAATGTAAATACAACAATAAAATTCTTTTATTCAAATAAAAAATTAGAGAAATAGAGATTTGGAGAAAGCAAAAAGAATGCAAACATTTTTGTAAATTAGCAAACCTTTAAATCTCCGGATCAGCAAATTTCCAAATCATTTATATATGGCAAAAACTAAAACAACCTATTTCTGTCAGAACTGTGGAGCGCAATCAGCGCGATGGATCGGCCGTTGCCCATCTTGTAATGAGTGGAATACTTACGTAGAAGAAATTGTTTCGAAAGGTGATGATGCAAAAACTCCGGGCATTATCAGCACTAGCACACAACGTGCGTCAAAGCCGCAATTGGTAACCGAAATTAGTTTATCCGAACAACACCGAATCCCTGTTTATGACAAAGAACTTTCCAGGGTGCTTGGTGGCGGCCTTGTTCCCGGCTCCTTAGTATTATTTGGTGGTGAACCCGGCATTGGTAAATCAACCTTGATGTTGCAAGTTGCACTCAACATGAAAAACCTGAAAGTGCTGTATGTATCAGGTGAAGAGAGCGAACAGCAAATTCGTATGCGGGCCGAACGCATTGGGATGAATAATCCGAGTTGTTATATTTTAACGGAAACATCAACACAAAATATTTTTAAGCAAATTGAAGTGCTGGAGCCTAATTTACTGATCGTAGATTCCATCCAAACATTACATTCTGCTCATATAGAATCATCGCCAGGAAGCGTTTCTCAAATTCGTGAATGTACTTCTGAATTGATGCGTTATGCAAAAGAAAGCGGAACAGCTGTATTTCTGATCGGCCACATTACCAAAGACGGAAGCCTTGCCGGCCCTAAAGTTCTAGAGCACATGGTTGATACTGTGCTGCAATTTGAAGGCGACAGAAACCATGTATATCGCTTATTACGCACCACTAAAAACCGTTTCGGCTCTACCAATGAATTAGGTATTTACGAAATGCAGGGAAGCGGATTGCGGGAAGTGACCAATCCATCCGAAATATTAATTACCGCACGTGAAGAATTGGTAAGTGGAGTAGCTATTGCGGCTACCATGGAAGGTTTGCGCCCTATGCTGATAGAAACTCAAGCATTAGTGAGCAGTGCAGCGTATGGCACACCTCAACGCTCCTCTACGGGTTTTGATCTGAGAAGACTTGCTATGTTACTGGCAGTTCTTGAAAAGCGCTGTGGCTTTCGGTTAGGGATCAAAGATGTATTTTTAAATATTGCCGGAGGAATTAAGGTAGAAGATCCGGGCATTGATCTGGCATTGGTATGTGCAGTGCTTTCAAGTAATGAAGATATGCCCATTTCTCCAAAAACATGTTTTGCAGGTGAAGTTGGATTGAGTGGTGAAATACGCCCTGTAAACCGCGTTGATCAACGTATTTCAGAAGCAGAAAAACTAGGATTCGAACACATTTTTATTTCTAAGTACAATAAAAAAGGACTCGATCTAAAAAACTACCACATCAAAATTACCATGGTTGGTAAAATTGAAGAAGTGTTTGGATTGTTGTTTGGGTAATATCTATTGTTTCAGATTACTCACTACTTCAATCTCAGATAAGCTCATGTGTTAGTTATTCCGATGCTCAACACCTATTTCCCATCTCTAACCCCTTTTTAAAAATAGGGGTTAGAGAGCCGCATAAAACAAGAATGAAATTTCTCATTCTTGCTCCACCATGGGTTTTTAACTTATTTTTGTTTTACCAGTTGAACTTCACACATTATATTTACCTCATCACTAAGCATTACACCACCGGTCTCTAATAAAGAGTTCCAATTTAAGCCCCAATCTTTACGGTTTATTTTTCCGGTAATGTTGAAACCTGCTTTTTCATTTCCCCAGGGATCTTTCATCACTCCAGCAAATTCAACATTCAATTTTATTTGTTTGGTGATACCCTTCATCTGAAGGTATCCATAGAGGGAATAACTTTTATCATTTTTTCCTTTTTCAATGGTATCTCCCACAAAAGATATCTGCTTATATTTTTCAACATCAAAGAAGTCTTCACTTCTTATATGTTCGTCACGTTTTGAATCACCTGTATCAACAGATGCAGGATTCAAAAAGAAGTCAACTTCAGAGGTAATAAAATCCTCGCCTGTTGTATAAATACTAGCATCAAATTCCCTGAACACTCCTTTTACATTAGTAATCATGAGGTGTTTCACTTTAAACGCTATTTCACTGTGTGATGGATCAATGGTCCATTTCACTTTTGTTAATGTTTCGGTTGTTTCAGTTTCTCCTTTAGTTTGCATATTTTATTTCTTTAGTGATTAATTTAAAAAATTAAATTGAGATCTTCCGTCTATAGTATAAAAATACAAACCCTTCAAAAATATCATTAACATAAGGTATTGTGTGGCAAAAATTTCTCAAAATGAGTAAAATTTAGATAAAAAAACAGGTAAGAATTATCTACCCCTATGTCATCCAAAATTTTTCATGATCCAGTACTTCAGGATTGTTATTTATGAATGCTACTGCTGACGAATTATGAGATTACTCCTGGCAAAAAAGCCGATGGGATAAAATTGTTTATAAATTGTGGAAGTGGCTATTGAGGAGGATATACTTGTTGTTCTTCTTTGCTAGATAGTCGTTTAATATTTTTTATGCTTTTTCATTTCTTCCGCAATTATCTGAGAATTTGAATCGCCTTTTTTTTCCAATTCATCAGTAATATTTTTATGATTCACAGTGTTGCGGTTCTGCGAAAGCTTGTAGGCGGCTTGAATTTCATTAATTTCAATTTCAAAGCCAACGATTCCTTTAATTTCTTTACTAATAAATTTTTCAGACATGTTTTCAACCGCAACAGGTTTGTCAGAATTCGTTTCGTATTTATGTACTAATTTTTTCAGGGCATTGATCAACTTTTCACCTTCAATGATCTTAATTTTCCCATAAATATGAACGGCAATATAGTTCCATGTGGGAACATTTTCATGGTCATACCACGATGAAGATATGTAACTGTGTGCTCCGGAGAAGATCGCTAATATTTCACTAAAATACCAAAACTGTTTTTGTTTAAGAAATCGCGAACTTCATTTAGGTCATTGTTTTTAAAACTAGCAGGGATGTACATTTTATCGTTTTAAAATTTCTAAAAAAACTACTTGCTTTCCTCTGTATGGGATACAATATCTGCTGCTGTTGGCTCCTCTAAAACGTCAGCAGCTTTCTTTTTAAAAAACCTTCTTTGATAAAGTATGATTATCGCTACACCTGTACTAATAGAAGCATCAGCTACATTAAATACGGGACGAAAAAATATAAAATCTTCGGTTCCCCAAAAAGGAAACCAGGCAGGGAAATGTCCTTTAATAACCGGGAAGTAGAACATATCTACAACTTTACCATGTAAAAAAGTAGAATAACCGCCTTCTTCAGGCATAAAACGAGCTATTTCATAATTACTATCACTGAAGAGTATTCCATAAAAAGCACTATCGATAATATTTCCAATAGCACCAGCAAAAATCAAAGCAATGCAAACAATATATAATTTATCTTCCTTTTGTTTTGAAAGACTCCATAAATACCAACCAATGGCTCCAACAGCAACAATACGAAATACACTTAAAAATAATTTCCCGAAATTACCTCCAAACTCCATTCCATAAGCCATTCCATTGTTTTCAGTAAAATGGATCAAGAACCCGTTTCCTGCTAAACTTACTTCCTGGCCAAGAAAAAAATGAGTTTTTATATAAATTTTGATCAACTGATCAAAGAACAATACAAGAAATATAATGATCAAGGGTTTTTTCACGCAGGGCTAGTTTTTAATTTGTATTACAAAA
>JAIOQD010000682.1 GCA_021413595.1 Bacteroidota bacterium
GTTGGAAACGCGTCTTTCAGCAAAAGAACGTTATATTCAAAATGGTACGGAACGCATTAGTTTTGGCAATAATAGATCACCAATAGTAACATTCAACTATACCTTAGGAATAAAACATTTATTGGATAGTGATTTTAATTACCAAAAAGCAAGTATATCTGTTTCTAATCGTTTTAGAATGGCCATTTTTGGTTTCTCACAAGTGGTAGTAAAAGCAGGAAAAGTGTTTTCACAAATTCCATATACCCTGCTTGAAATACCTCGCGGAAATGAAACCTATTTTTACGCCAACAACGGGTTTAACCAAATGAATCTTTTTGAGTTTGTAACCGACCAATATGTGGAAGCCCATTGGAAACATCATTTCATGGGATTGTTGTTTAACCGCATTCCTTTGATCAAAAAAATGAACCTTCGTGAAGCCGTTGGTATTGACATGATCTATGGTACATTGAGTCAAAAAAATAAAAATTTCAACAGTAACAATAGTTTTACCGTAATGGATGATGTGCCTTATTTTGAAGCCAATGCGGGTATTGAAAATATTTTAGATGTTATTAAAGTTGATTTTATATACCGCTTAACGTTTAATGATAGCTTTTATAAAGCAAATTATGCATTAGCCAATCCAGGGAATAAAATAAGTAATTGGGGTGTTAAAGTGGGATTACAGTTTGTGTTTTAATTTATAAAAAATCATTTATACCAAACAAAAAAACAGTGAACAACCAATAGGTTCTGTCATTTCGACCGCAGGGAGAAATCTTGTTTTTGAAATAGAGAAAGTAAGTTTATTGCAATAATCAATAAAAAAAAACTCGGCTGCACTCGGGATGACTTACAAATCCTGAAGAATTATTATGATTGATAAAAAAATTCGAACTAAATACCATTAAATAAAATGAATCAATTTAATAAAGAATTCTGGACAAATCGTTATCAAAACAATGAAACCGGATGGGATTTGGGTGCGCCTTCTACTCCCTTAAAAGAATACATCGATCAGTTAAAGGATAAAAATTTAAGTATTTTAATCCCCGGTGCTGGCAATGCCTATGAGGCCGAATACTTGTTTAGCAAAGAATTTAAAAACATTACGGTAATTGATATTTCTTTAGAACCATTAAAAAATATTCAAAAGCGTTTACCCGATTTTCCTAAAGAAAATTTGATCTTTGGTGATTTTTTTGATCATAATAAACAATACGATCTGATCCTTGAACAAACTTTTTTTTGCGCACTGGATCCTTCATTACGCAAAAAGTATGTGGAACAGATGTATAATCTTTTAAAACCATCAGGTAAATTGGTTGGAGTAGTTTTTACAGAACCTTTAAATACAAAGATGCCTCCTTTTGCAGCTTCTAAAGAAGAGTACCTTGCTTTGTTCAGCCCCAAATTTAATATCAAAGTGTTTGAAACTTGTTATAATTCAATAAAGCCAAGGGAAGGGAGAGAGATGTTTATTAATCTTGAAAAGAAATAATCAGGGCAACACGCATTATAATTTTTTTATTTTTAAGCCTTTCTATAAAGAGCCATAGGCTCGATTTATTTTGTAAGGAGGGACTTTAGTCCATCCAGTAAGGTATATCAACTAAGGGTTGAGAGCCATAGGCTCGGTTCATATTCTTACAATATGATTCGTTCCTACGGAACTTATTTTTTTATTGTTATCTTTTCCACGGACTAAAGTTCGTGGTTACAATATCATTCGTTCAAACGGAACTAGGCCTTTTGTCTGCCAACGAGCAGATCACTTTTTTGCCAGCCTCGATAATTGTCAGGGATCTTTACTAAATTTATAATGCGTGTTGCCCTAAAGAAATAAAGGGGGCGATTTGATTTTGTTTTCAAAAACCATAACTTTACAAAAAAACTAAAAACAATTCCTTATAATTACTTATAAATAAAGCTATTACGCTTGCAACCTTTTTAGCGTTTTTTTCATCTTTATTTAAGTCAAAAATACATAAATACGTTTTAGAAACTTTTTCTTAAAACTCAGTTCCGATACGTTCATTAATAATCCTATTTGTTATGAAAAAATCGGTAAATAAAAAGAATGAATACATTCATAGATGCATTCTAACAATTTGTTTTCTTTTTGTTTTCTCCTTATGCCAAGCGCAAAGCTGCTACGATATTGATTTTGAAATGGGAACATTAAACGGCTGGGCCACAACCGGAAATGTGGCCTTAATGTCGGCAGGTACAGACATATACGGCAGCTTCCCTGTATCTGCTCCAGGAGGCAATTTTTCCGTAAAATTAGGTAATAATACAAGCCCTACACCTTCGTCCATCTCAAAAAGCTTTGTTGTAACCAGTAACGCTCCTATTTTAACGTATCGCTATGCGATGGATCTGTTGAATTATCCTCATACCACTCCTGATGCCGGTAGAGTGGTGATTGATGTTTTTGACAATTCAAACAACACTATTGCCTGTGCTCATTATGAAGCCTTTTTTTCCACCTCAGGTGGTCCTCAAGGCTTTTCTATTTCTACTCAACCACAGGAAAGTAATTTGGGTGGTGAGTGTTGTTACGACATAAGCTATAGACCCTGGACCTCATTAAGCGTGGATCTATCACCTTATATTGGTCAAACAGTTACGCTGAAAGCATCTTGTAAATGGTGTATCTATAATGTGGACTGGGCCTATGCCTATTTCGACTTCAGTTGTACAGATTACCTGATCAAACAGGATAGCACCTGTAATACTGTGGGTGCACTTCTTATTGCACCACAGGACTTCCAGACCTATAGCTGGCTTGGCCCAGGAGTAGTATCCGGTCAAACTAACGATTCGGCATACGTGAATCTTCCGGGTGCCTATACC
>JAIOQD010000683.1 GCA_021413595.1 Bacteroidota bacterium
AAAAAGACATTAAATATATTGAGGTTTAATTTTTGTAATCAGTAAGTAACATTTGTAATATAAATCACTTTTAAATTTAAAAATAAAAAAATATGTTTGATAACAATGAATTCAGAAAATACGCTGTAAAACATCGCGGTATCAGCGGTACTACGTTTGACTCTTACAGCAAACACAACATAAGCAATGTAACGCCTTATATCATCGAAGAGCGTCAGTTAAATGTAACTCAAATGGACGTGTTTTCCCGTTTGATGATGGATCGCGTTATTTTCCTTGGAACAGGGATTGACGACCAAGTGGCTAACATCATTCAGGCACAGCTTTTATTCTTACAGTCCGTGGATGCTAAAAAAGACATCCAGATCTATATGAATAGTCCGGGAGGTTCTGTATATGCAGGTTTAGGTATTTATGATACCATGCAATACATTACACCTGATGTAGCAACTATTTGTACAGGTATGGCAGCATCTATGGGTGCGGTTCTTATGTGTGCAGGTACAAAAGGTAAACGTGCTGCATTAAAACACTCACGTGTGATGATTCACCAGCCAATGGGTGGTGCTGAAGGACAAGCTTCTGACATCGAAATCACAGCTCGCGAAATTCAAAAATTGAAAAAAGAATTATACGATATTATTGCTAAACACAGTGGACAAACTTATGAAAAAGTTTGGGCTGATAGTGATCGCGATTGCTGGATGACAGCTGAAGAAGCTAAAACATACGGAATGGTGGATGAAGTTTTAGCGAAATCTAAATAATATTTCAACGAATAACGAATTTCCCGAATAACGAATAAATACAGATTCATTATTCGGGAAAATTTGTTTATTAATTAGGGACAAGTTTAAAAATCGCCACAAACGACACACACGAATAAATTTAAGCTTTAACACTTCTTAACAGCAACACGACTGATAGGACAAAAAAAAATAAAAGAGGGAATCTGAACAGCTTTTAAATAAGGCAAAACATCGATAGAGTTAGGAATTTTAAAATAAAAAAAAGACTTAAAATGAAAAAAAACACAATCCATTTATTTTTGTCATTAATTTCTACAATTACATTTGCTCAATCTCAATTTACTTCAAATAACTGCTTCCAACTTAACGACAGTTCTAAATTGGGTTTTGTAGTTGTTTCACAGAGTTTTGATAATTATATTTCCCAAACAGGAAATAATTACACTTGGGACTTTACAACAACTGGTTTTCCTGGTCCTTGGGGTACTTGGACTACACCAACCATTTCTTACAAATTTCAACCTTCAAGTCAGAGTATACACAGTACATTTCAGTCTACACAAATAAATGAATACGCTAATGTTGCATTTGCACGTGATCATTTTTACAGCTATTCACCTTCCAGTGACACACTTTATTTTTATGGGTATTATGCTGGTTCAAACCATCCATATTATACCCCTTTTCCATATCTAACTTTTCCATTGTCTTATACTGATAGTGTTTATACTTACACTATTCAAAAATCAGGAAATACTGTGGTTGGTTCAGTAACAAGAGATTGGATTTATGACGGTTTTGGAACTGTAAAATTTTCTTATGGAACTGAAAATAATGTATATAGAATAAGAACAAAGCAAATTGATACTTCAATGGTTAACAACAATTTTATTTCAGCTACTGTTTCCGAAGAAATAATTTGGTTTAGGCAGTCAGATGGTGTTCCAATTCTTCGTTTTGTAAAACAGGGGGCAACAGCAATTTACGCTTACTATGCTTCAGTTTCAGGAAGTACAGGAGTTATCGAAAATGAATTATCTAATTTAATTAGTGTATATCCTAACCCATCTACTAATTATATTTCAATTAAATCTGACAAGGTTTTATTCGGCTCAAAGTATATGATTTTAGATCAAACTGGCAGACAAGTCTTGACTGGAAAACTAAATAACGAAACGACATTGGTTGACATCAGCCAACTAGCGACAGGTGTTTATTTGTTTCAAGTTGGAGAATTGAGTAAGAAGACATTTAAAGTGATAAAAAAATAAACAAGCTATAACAGTACCGCCCCCTAAAGTGACGTGGAAGTGTGAATTTGAGCCGTTTTATATCTATTAAAGTTTGATGCTTAAAAATAGTGTTTCAAATCACCACCATTGGGTAGCTACGAACCATAGAAAAACATTTTTAAATAATGGCAAAGGAAGATAAAGAAATAAAATGTTCATTCTGTGGACGCAAGAAGCAAGAAACGGAAGTACTTATTGCTGGTATTACCGGACATATTTGTAACCACTGCGTTACTCAGGCTCAAACAATAGTGCGTGATGAAGCGAGCCAAAATTCAGGTGCTTCCATCTTTAATGCCTTGCATCTTCTTAAACCAATGGAGATCAAGAAACATTTGGATGAGTATGTGATTGGTCAGGATGAAGCAAAAAAAGTTCTGTCAGTAGCTGTTTATAACCATTACAAACGTTTGATAAAAAGTCAGTCAAAAACATCTGAGAAAGATGAAGTGGAGATTGATAAATCAAATGTGATAATGGTTGGTGAAACAGGAACAGGTAAAACATTGTTGGCACGCACCATTGCAAAGGTACTTAATGTACCTTTTTGTATTGCGGATGCAACAGTGCTTACCGAAGCAGGTTATGTTGGTGAAGATGTGGAAAGTATTTTATCCCGTCTTTTGCAAGCTGCCGATTTTGATGTTACCGCGGCCGAAAGAGGAATTGTATTTATAGATGAGATCGATAAGATAGCACGTAAAAGCGATAATCCTTCTATCACTCGAGATGTTTCAGGTGAAGGTGTTCAGCAGGGGTTGTTGAAATTGCTGGAAGGTTCAGTGGTAGGTGTTCCACCACAAGGTGGACGTAAACATCCTGAACAAAAAATGATACAGGTAAATACGAAGAACATATTATTTATTTGTGGTGGAGCTTTTGACGGGATCACCAGAAATATTGGAAAACGCCTACAAACACAAGCAATCGGTTATAATGTATCTAAAGAAAAAGTTAGCATTGATACTGATAATTTATTGCAATATGTTTCTCCTCAGGATCTGAAAAGTTTTGGTTTAATACCTGAATTAATAGGTCGTTTGCCGGTATTAACTTATTTGAATCCGTTAGATGCTGATACATTACGTAGAATTTTAAGCGAGCCTAAAAATGCATTAATAAAACAATATTTGCATTTGTTTGAAATGGATGGTGTAAAAATTACATTTGAAAAAGGTGTGTTGGATTTTATTGTAGAGAAAGCAATGGAATTTAAGCTAGGTGCGCGTGGTTTACGTTCTATCTGCGAGGCTATCATGATGGATTTGATGTTTGATACCCCTTCTGATGCAACTGTAAAAGAAGTAAACCTTACACTGCGTTACGCGAAAGATAAACTCAAAAAATCAACTTTGAATAAATTAAAAGTTGCGTAAAGGAAGTTTATACAACTTTTATTATTCGATTTATAATTAAAAATTTCATTTTTAATCTTACGCCCCCTTTTTTGGGGGCATTTTTTTTGATTTAACATCATTTGAAAAGCAGACTAAATTTTTTCATTGGCAATGCTGCGTTAGGGATTGC
>JAIOQD010000684.1 GCA_021413595.1 Bacteroidota bacterium
GAAATGGGAAACCATCAGGAATTACTCAAACAAAACGGACAATACAAACGATTGTTCGAGTTACAATTTAAAGAAGACACTATGAGTAAAGCTCTATGATCATTGTTACGATTCACAGCTTTTGTGTTGAGCGCTCCTGCAACATTTTCTTAAATTTAACGCCAACATGGAAATCTAATTTTTCCGCTTTTTCAGCATCTCTCAGCGCCCCTTGAATGTTTCCTGTTTTATAATTTAAATAGGCACGTTTAAAATAAACGGAACCATCAACTGAATCAATTAATAAATAAGCCGTATAATCATTAAAGGCCGCAGTATTATTTTTTATATTCTCATACGCATTCGCCCTATTGAACAGCGCATCACGATAGTCGTTTTGTAAAGTAAGGCATTGCGTATAATCATTAATAGCTTCATTGAATTTTTTCAATTTAGAATATTCAACTCCTCGGTTATAATAAACTTTCGCACTGTTTTGGTAATGCTTTACTGTATGATCCCAAATGGAAAACTCATTCACCCAGGTATTGGTTTGTTTGATGTTTAGCACTAAATAAATTCCTATCATACTTCCAAAAATATATGTTAACCAGCTATACTTTTTTATGATGTTTGCAATTAAGGGAACAAGCAAAGCAATACCCAGCATTCCAAAATAGATATAACGATCTGCAACGGTCGAATGCTTTTGGTATTCAAACGGAATGAGGCCCAACACAGGCAGTACACAAACAGTTATAATAGCAAAACCTGAAAATAACAGGGGCTGAGATTTTCGTTTTGCAAAAATAATTAATACAATAGCGATCGAAAAAACAGTGCTCAAATAAATGAACTTATTGCTTAAGATCAATTCAGGAGTATATCCATAACAAGCTGCAAGCGGATATGGAACAATTAATTTGCAGAGATAAAAAAACAAAGAATACCCGGCAATTAAAAAGCGTTGCCAAAAAGAAATGGAATCATAGATCAATTCGCTCGGTTGAGAATTTCTTGTAATCAGTAAAATTGGTATCACCAATAAAAGCCAAAGAGAAAGGCTTTTCAGGAGTGGATTAAATTTATCCTTATAAAAACACCAAACTAAAACACTTATAACAAAAGGCAAAACAACGGCTGATGGTTTTGATAATAAGGCTAGAACAAACATAACGCTTGCAAATGCAAAATATTTTGAAGTAATAAATGAACGACCTGTTATAAAAGGATTTTTTTCTAAATACCTGAATATACTTATTAGTGAAAGTAATGAAAAAAAAGCACTGTAAAGCCCCCTGAATTCAGATATCCAGGCCACTGACTCTACTTGCAGGGGGTGCAATAGAAACAGTAAACTCCCCCAAAAAGCATACGCCTGGTTTTTGAATAAAATAAATAGCAAATAAAAAACAAGGATGCAATTTATACTGTGAGTTACTGCGTTGAGGGCATGAAATATTTTAGGAGATATTTTTTTGTTAGGGTTGGAAATAGCATTGATAAGACTCCATGTGCTATACGTGACCGGAATATACATTCCTGAATATGGTTTAAGCCAAAATGATTTTAGATCCCCTTTAATTAATTGTTGATTATTACTGAGATGGATTCGTTCATCATCCCAAACAAACCCATAATTAAGTGTTCTGGCATATAAAATAAAAGATAGACCAAGTAGAATACCAATTAGATACTTCCTATTAATAGGTTTGTTCATGTTCAAAAATGTAGTTTCTTTTTAAAATGAAAACGGGCAGTCCCTTAAGGTTTAAAAAG
>JAIOQD010000061.1:0-3044 GCA_021413595.1 Bacteroidota bacterium
TTATGGTTATCAACCATTGACCCAAAGTATGTTGTTGTAATAAAAGATGATGTAATTTTGGATTATTATGTTATGTAAAATACCTTATAAGATATGTGCAGAAAACCTACGATTTCCCTTATACTCTAGTGTAATGGTCTTTAAGTATCTAAAATATATTATAAATAAATCAATTTAAAGAAGTGAATCCATATATTCTTCTAAATCCATATTTACTGTATTCGCTAAACGTGTTAGTCCTAAGTACTGAGGTAATTGGAAATGTAATTAGGAACTCCGGCCTTTGAAATATTGATCCCGGTAAAAACAATATCATAGGAGTCTCCCGCATTTTCAGTAGTTCTATAGGCTTTTAAATTAAATCGTTTGCCGACAAGGTCTATTTTATGCTGTTTGAAACGGATATTGTTGATACTATAGCGGTTAGACCCCTGATATACCGCAGTACCTTCACCATATTTAAAAACATAAGATGCTTTTAAGCTGTCGCTGAATTTATAATGAACTTCTGCTCCAAGTTTTACACTTTTGGTAATATCATCCGATAAGGATGTTTCCATATAACCGGGAGCGTTGATGGTTTTTTTTCCTAATCCTCTGAAACCTTCCTGGTTAAAGTCGAGCCAGTCGTTAATTTTTGTAAAGGTCTCTGCTTTATCAGGATCAGTGCTGTATTTCAAACCCCTTACAATAGCACTAAGGTCTTGTGTTGTAGAAATATCACCATAGTTATTGGCAATAGGGTCGTTTGCTATCCAGTCGTCTGCGCGGATGAATGATGCTGTGCCTTTTACAGCCCATTGCTTATGTTCACCAAATGCTTCTGCATAACGAAACTGGCCTTCAGCCAGTTTATTGGTTCCACCTTTTAACTGAACACTTGTGCCTGGAAATTCATACGGATTTTTGGTGGCCATACTCACTACACCTTGAAACGCATTGGGTCCATAGAGGGCAGAAGCAGCTCCTGTTATTATTTCCACACTCTGTAAGTCAATATCGCTTGCACCTACAAGATTGCCTACAGGGAAACTAAGGCCGGGCGCCTGATTGTCCATTCCATCAATGAACTGAACTATCCTTACAGGCGCGGTGCTGTTAAAGCCTCGCATATTAACAACTTTAAAACCCATACTGGATTGGTTAATATCAACACCTTTCAAAGTACCCATTCCTTCATAAAAATCACCTGAAGCCACTTCTTTGATCTCCCTGGAATTCATTTTTTGAATGGAAGCCGATGATTCTCTTATGGTTTCGCTTACTCTTGAGCCCGTTACAACAATTTCTTTACCAAAAATAACAGCAGGTTCAAGAACTATATTCATAGTGGTTTCGCCTTTCTTAACAGTAATTTCCTGTATGCTATATCCAATATATGAAATCTGCAGAACGGTTTCTTCTTTATCAGTAGAGTCGATTGTTAATTCATAGTTTCCATTTACGTCCGTGGTAATGCCTTTGGTGCTACCCTTTATCACAATATTGGCAAAGGCAAGAGGTTGTTTGGTGTTTTTATCTGTTAGCTTACCGGAAATTTTTTGTTCCTGGGCAAGTAAGGTGTTCGTGGCAAAAAACAGAAATAAAAAAGCTAAGGTGTAAAGTTTTCTCATTTGGTTGTTGAGTTGTTTTATACTTTGTATAAATGTTAAGAATTTAGTAACCACCCTGTGGCTTAAATAAACACTTAAAATTGTAAGTTAACCTATTTTGTTATAATCAATTTACTTATAATCTTTTCAGTTGTTTTATTGTCAATTACTTCAACAAAATAAAGCCCTGCGGGGATCTCCTCTACATTTATCTTTATCATTTCATTAAATGATTTTGATTGAAGCATGCGTTTACCGGTTATGTCAAACAAGTTAGCTTTATATTCTCCGTTCTTAGAAAGATAAATAGTAACCATATTGGAAGCCGGGTTTGGATAAACCAATACATCCATTGCCGTATGGTGATTATTTTGATCTGTATTTAAAATAGTCCCCTGATAAACGGGGAGCTCAATATTTGTAGGGTATTGAGAAGAAAACGCAATTCGCTGAACTGCAACCCTTGGCATCATAAAGGTTCCGTCAGGAGTTTTATTGGTGCCTTGTCCATCACCCGGTTTTCTTCTGAAAAATTCGCCTTCAGCAATAGGGATATTCGGATTTACCTGAAAACGTGTGAAGTTACTGCTGCTGATCAAAATTTTGATCTTGTGATTTTTTCCAAACGTATAACCTATCGGAAAACATTTGAATTTGTATTCATATACCTCATTCACATTGATATTGGTAAAAGGTGTAAGGTCATTTGCAAAAGGATAATCCTCATCCATTGCCGGATTTTCAACAATGTTTTTGGCGTATAACCTTGCTCTTGCATTCACTGCGCCTTCAACTACAAACAACTCTCTTCCATCTGGATACACATCTAAAATACGAACCATAAAATCGGTATCGGTAAGACCGCTGCTAGCCCCCGAGGGATTGGATTTTGCATACAATGTAGCAACAGGAAAGCCGATAATGCTTAAAGAGTCCTGGATAAGATCACTTGTGAAACCTACCACTCCCGGCCGGTTCATTGTATAGGCAGCGTAAGGAAGGCTTGCCACATCTACTTGTCCTTCTGTATCTTCGTTGCTGTTTGGAATTTGCTCGAGCATATTGCCTCCACCTGCTGTAAGAACAGGATTGTCAGGGTCGTGTACATAGATTTTAAATCCTTCATCTGTTGAAGGAGCACTAAAATCGAGTCCTCCGTTGTTATGCAGATACATTTTTTGTTTAGAAATATCGGTAGTAATGGGAAAAGTATTGGCTGAGAACCAATAGTTTCCGACCGTGCTGTTTTCTGAAACACCATCATTAACAGGCCCAACAACGTAAAACTTCACATTTGGAGCTGTGGCATAATTTTTAGCAGGAATGGGATCGATATGTCCCGGATCCAAACCGGATAGCTGAGACTGACCGGTAGGTGGCACACTTATGGTATCTGTAACGATATTACCATTGATGGTATCTGAACCGACCACGTATTGAAACTCGAGATTT
>JAIOQD010000061.1:3074-4352 GCA_021413595.1 Bacteroidota bacterium
GAAACTGGTAAAAGGTCATTTTAAAATTTTTAGAGGGAGCTCTTATGTAGGTGAGCCCTCCTGCCAATGCTTGCCATTTGTGGCTTTCTGGTATCATAAACTTTGGGTCACCAATATATTGGCTGGTGTTATAATTTAAGTTGTAACGATACCAGGTAACAAAATCGGATCTCAACAGTTTTGAAATGGATAAAGCGGAATCTCCTGAAAGTTCAGCACCAATGCCTTCTGTTACATTTGCAGGATATTGGTTTGCCCCTTTCATGTCGCCTGTTTCTCTGGAGCCAATGGTGCCATGCGCCCAAGGGCCAATTACTATTTTTTGCAGGTTTTTGTTTCCATAGGTATTGCTAACATGTTTTTCAACATAATTTCTTGATTCTATTTGTCCGTCAATAAAAATATCCCACCATCCGGTAAGGTTATATATTGGTACTTCCATATTGGTATAGCGGCTTGTGGTGCCATTAGCATCCCCTTCTCCATATTGATTCACCATTGCCCTGCTAGCATCCATATCCTTTCTTCCTGCTGAGTTAGGGTAATAACCGGCAACTCCTAAATTGCCACTTAGGTCATAATACCGATATGCCGAAAAGTGGTCGATGGTGTTGTTGGCAGCTACAAATTTATTGGGCATACCATAATCGGCAGCGCTATGTATTTCATCTTGTATGTCATTGTCATTCGCAACTTGTGTTGAATCCTGAAATTCATTATAAGCATCGGTGCCTGTAAATATCTGGCCTTTGAGCCAGCCGGTAACTAGGCGGTCCCTGAAAACACCATTATGAAATCCCGTGCTTTTAAAAAATTCAGCCGGTCCAACAATAGGTAATAAACATTTTAGTCCGGGTAAGGTTGGATCTATTTTGTGGGCAGCAGCAGCCTGATATTGATTATAACCCAATGCAGATGCGCCAAAGGTTCCAATTCTGCCATTGAACATATTATCAACAGTGTCTATAATACCATCACCGTTCAGGTCAAAATCTTTTTTCAGATTATTTAAAATAAATTGTACGCTGTTATAACCATCTTCGTGCTTGTTGCCGATTTTGGGGTCAGTAAGAGGGGTAACATCCAATATATGTTTATAATTAGGGTGATAAGGGTCTTTGTTCCAGCCATCGCTGTAAAGAGGCAGATAAACACCTTTTGAAGTGTAACGTCCACGCAAATCCTGCATAGCAAAACCATAGCCTAATAACCCTAATAGTCCACCTTGCTCTGTTTGATCGCCTTTGTTGTAGGGGGTACGGGAAAATATTAAAGGCA
>JAIOQD010000735.1 GCA_021413595.1 Bacteroidota bacterium
GCGTTGTCTTTACCACCATTTGCTTTTCCGTCCCATTTATCATTTAATTCATTTCCATGAAAAATCAGGTTACCCCAACGATCCAATATCCATAGATCATAAACAATAATACCAATACCGGAACCAAAGAAAAAATCATTGATCCCATCGGCATTTGGAGTGAATGCATTTGGAATATAAAATACGAAATCCGGGCCGATGATAATGGTTTGCATAGCGGTATCCAGGCACCCATATTGTGTTGAAGTTATCAGGCCTATGGTATAGGTTCCTGTATCTGCTGAAGGATACATGTGAGGTGGTGGGTTGTGAAGCATTGAAGTATGAGAATCTCCAAAATCCCAATTCCAAAAATCAGTTCCTGTAGAGGCATCGATATAGGCAATAACCGGATCAATAACAGTAGTTTCATGAGGATCGGTTGTGAAATTTGCTACGGGGTTTGGGTAAACAGTGATGTAATTGTTTTTAGCTCCTGTTGAAACACAACCGCTGTCAGAGGTTACAGTTAATGTGAGGCTGAAATAATTAGGAGCAAAAATAGAGTCATTCGTATAACAATGTTCAAAGCCTGACGTATGGATTGCAGGACTTCCGTCACCAACAGTCCATATCCATTGGGTAATATTAGTATGTGTAATAGTAGACAAATCAGTGAAAGAAATGCAAAGAGGCTCACATCCAACCGTATCATTTGCCACAAATTTTACAACCGGGTTAGGGTTTATAGTTAACACCTTACTAATAGAATCTATACAACCGAAATTTGAAATTGCTTCAAGCTGAATATGATAAGTATCTGCAGAATCATATAAATGAGAGTTGTTTTGATTGATGTTAATAGGACTTCCATCATCGAAATCCCAATTCCAAAATTCGATATAATCAGGTAAAGGAATTGTTGTTTGATCAAAAAAACTAACGCTTGTTCCAAGACAAATGCCGGATGGAAAGGGGGTAGTATAATAATTAACAGTAGGGAGGGGGTGAACTAAAATAGTTTTAGTTATTGTATCCTTGCATCCATTGGCAGTGGTTGCAATTAAGGTTGTATTAAATGTTCCAAAATCCGGAAAAATATGTGTTGGATTTTGAGCAGAGTTCATTGCAGAGTTATCTCCAAAATCCCATGACCAGCCGGTGAAAGTCTGATTTAGAACTGTTGATGAGTCTGTATAACTGCTGGGTTGATGCAGGCAGGCAGAATCCGCGAAGAATTGTGCATGAGGCAGGGTAACGCTTACAATTACATCAGCGGTATCGATACAACCGTTAATATCAGTTACCACCACGTTATATGTTTTTTTTGCAGTATCATTTGCATTAAACGGGTTAGCAGTTGAAAGCAATGTGCTGAAATCCTCGTTATACCATTGGTAATTTACACCGCCTGTTCCGGTCACCGGCACCGACTGGTATTTACATTTCGTAAAATCATTGCCGGCTGAAGCAACCGGTGGTGGCTCCACAACAAGTGTTTTAACTAATGTTTGAAGCACACCTCCGCAGGTTAGTGTTAATGTAATGTGGTAAGTGCCTGCAGTCGTAAAATGATAAAAGGTGGTATCCGAATTAGTTGATACTGCAGGAATAACCTGATTGGTTATCGTATCTGCAATTGAAATCGTTTGAGGAGAACAACGTATCTCAGTACTGTAAACAGACATGGTTTCGTTCAGACAGATCTTATTTGAACTTAATACCAACACCGGTTCACAATTGTAACAAACATTTGTTCCTACTCCAACATCCATTACAACTACTTTTTCAGCACCTGTAAAAGTATGTTCATAGTAGGTTCCGGTAGTGAAGGTTGGGACAATATTAGAGGCAATGATTGTATGTTGTGTGGATACGGGATCGATAAGAGGAAGATACGTGCAGCCCGGCAGATTTCCTAACGAATCTGTTTTAACAAAAAGTGCTTCATAATTGGATGGAGGAAATAATGTTTCTCCTGAAAAAACCAATCCTTTATCCACATCTTCATTAATTCCCCAGGCCTTTGTATAATTATTAAATGTAAGGTTTCTGGACCATACCGGGCTTAAGTTCCCTGAGAATTTATTGAGTAAGGCAAATACATTTCCATTGTTCGCATCGGTAAAGCCGGCTTGAATAATATTGCCATCTGCCAGTTCTGTCACGCCTCTTGCCCTGTCGTCATTTCCGTTTTTATCAAAAGTAACGCAATTCAAAACAGTGCCATTAGCATCCGCTTTAATTAAAGCACAGTCGTAGTTTGAACCTGTTTTTGTTGTGCCGGATAATATAAAGCCGCCATTTTGTGTGATCTTGCCTGAAACATCCCAATCCAAACCATCATAAGGACCGATATCATATTCTTTACTCCAGATAATGGCCCCTGCTGGAGACAAACGCATTGCAAAAAAATTATTACCCGGTCCGTTTCCATACGACCCCAAAAGCAGGATATCGCCATTACCAAATACTTCTACATAATTTGCATACGAATACAAACCTGCTAAAGAGGGGAATGCAGTTTCCCAAATAACAGAACCATCGGTTTTACTCAGTTTAGCGATATAAGGCTTTTTAGGTTCAGAATCCACAATACCACAAACAACGTAACCGTCCGAAGCTTCAGCGATACAGGTGCCTTGCGCTTCTCCTCCCGGTTTGCGATAAATATTTATCCAATCCAAGGTTCCTGCGACCATATCTATTTGAGCCGCATAAAGGCTTAAACTATCTGCTGTTTGGGAAAGATTGGCGCGTTGAATTGCGCCTGTTACGATAAACTTACCATTAGCAGTTTGTCTGATATATCTGGCACCGGCACTACGAACCCTTTGACCGGCAGGAACCAATTCGAATTTTATTCTTTTGTTAATGACACCGCACTTATCAAATTTTGTAGCATAAAAATAGCAATAGACATTTGCAGAAATAACAAATTCTTTATCCTGCCCAACCATCACGTAGCCGCTATCAGTAGTTGGAGCAAGTGCTAAACCAAAGTTAAGTGCATTTACCTGTGCGGTTTTTAAATAAGTTAAGGGTTGAGCAAGTAAAGAGGGACATAAGAAGCTTATCCAAAGAAGACTAAAAAAGCGGAAAGCCTTTTTAGCAAAATTACCTTTGTTTTTAAGTAAAGATATTGTCATTGGATCTCTTATTTAGTTATTCCGGATTAGATCCGCGATCAAAAATGCGCAATTTTTTATTGTTACCTTATTTGCTTGCACTACCTTTTTTGTAAACCTCATTATCATCTATCTGAATAGATTCGATAATATGATATGGGAATTCAGACTCTTTTACAAAGATCTTGATTATGCTGTCTTTATTGCAAAGGAGGGAGTTTGATGTTTGAAATACTGCTGAATTATTATCGGAGGCTACCTGCCAGTTGCTGAGTTCTGTGTTGCGTTGGATAAACGTGCGCTTTATCTTCATACTGAGATTGGGGCACATAAGAGCATTTATACCAATTTCGACTTTGATCTTATGAGAAGGAAGTTCCTGGGAATAAACATTTACAGAAACACATAAACAGATAAATAGTATAGTTTTTCTCATAAACGCATTAGTTTTTGTTTACATTCTTATATCTAAGCAGATGCATAAAGATAGCAAAAGGTTGCAATAACCACTCGTTTTTTTAAGATAATAAAACAGCGCCCTGCAGGGACGTGAAGATGAGATTTTTTTTATTTTACTAAAGATACGATGCCAATATAATTGTGCTCTTTATTGAACACATCAGTAAGTGTCACTTTCCAAACGTATACATCTATTTGTGATTCGCTATCACCTTTATTTGCTTTGCCATCCCACTTATCATTTAACTCTTTCCCATGAAAAATCATATCTCCCCAACGATCGAAGATCCATAGGTCATATTTTATGATGCCTACACCGGAACCGAAAAAATAATCATTGGTCTTATCTCCATTGGGTGTAAATACATTTGGAATGAAGAAGGTGAATTCTGGTCCGATAAAAATTTCATGTGAAACAGTATCGTAACAACCATCGGCATTATGAACAATTAAGGTTACTACATAAGTGTTGGATGCATCTTTTGGATATTCATGAACGGGATTTGATGTGTTAGGCGATAAAGTGGTACTATCACCGAAATTCCAAAACCAATAATTTACATCAGTAGAGGATTGATCATTAAAAGTAATAATAGGGTCGATCACGGATGCTGGATTTGGTGTAGGATCAAATGCTGCAACCGGTATGCTGTACACCTGAACAAATTGGCTTTGAGTTAAAGATGATATACAGCCATGATAGTAAGTTACAATTAGTTTAACATCATATAAGCCCGATTGTGAAAAACAATGTGAAGGGTTTGGTATTGCTGAGCCGTCACTGCCATCGCCAAAATTCCAATCCCAGTTTACAACGGAATCCGCCCCGCCTATGGCACTCAGATCAGTAAAGTTTATACATAGTACCGGACATCCCAGAGGATCATCGGCAGAAAAATTGACGACAGGAATTCCGTAAAAATGAAAAGTTACATTTGATGAAGAGAAAGTGCACGGACCGGCAGGATCATTTGTTGTTAACGTTAAAATCACTGAATCCGCAGCATACTCAGAGGCGCTTGGAGTATATACGGCATTTAATGTTGTGTTATTAGGCGCATAAGTTCCTGTGCCGCCACTCCAAGTTCCGCTTGTTGCAGAACCACCAATTGAGCCTGCAAGTGTTATGCTGGAACCGGAACAAACATATTGCGTTGATCCTGCATTAACATTCGTTACAGCGGAAACAATCACATTTACTGTATCGGACGACTGACAACCTGTTGACGTTTCTAATATGGTTACCGTATAAGGTAATGTAATAGTTGCGGTAGGCCCTGGATTAGCAAGGGATAATGAAGGATTAGAAATGGTAGTACTGCCGGTAAAGCCTGTGGTAGGAGACCAGGTATAAGTGCAGCCTGCTGTGGATGAAGTTCCGATAGAACCTGTTCCAAAAGAACAGATATTCAGATCAGGACCTGCATCAGCAATCGGCAAAGCGTTAACAATAATTACTTCGGATGAAGAAGCTGAACAGGATCCGCCAACAGTATAAGTTATCGTATCGTTACCGATAACTGAAGGAGAAGGAGTAAAGGTTCCGGTTGTTGAATTTGTTACTCCGGTTCCGCTCCATACTCCTCCCGGAATATCGGCAATAAGAGTTATGGGAGCATCATTTGGACAAAAAGGGCCTGCAGGCGTTAAAATCGGCATAACACCTGCATTTACAGTTACATTTAATGTAGTATCAGCATTACAAAGCCCCCAGCTGATGGTTAATTTTACCGGGAAAGTTCCATTTGCAGCAAAAATATGTGTAGGATTTTGAAGGGTATCATCTGTTATACCATCATTGTCGAAATCCCATGCCCATGCTGTAATGCTTCCTAGTGGTGTGGAGGTGTCGGTAAATTGCATTGGAGAGCCGGCACATACGGTTGTGTTAGTAAATTGAGATACAGGATAACTTGGACTTGAGCCAATAGTAATATCTAATGTAGTGATACAAGTTGGGCCTGCAACTGAGGTAACAACAACCTGATAGGTGCCGCCTTGATTCACTGTAATGGTCTGGCCTGTAGTTGAGCCAACTATTCCGGAAGTGCCGCCTATAGAATCCGTCCAGGCATAGGAAGCTCCACCTGCCGGGGCAGATAAAGTTACGGAATTGCCACCGCAAATGTTTGGTGAAGAAGCAATAATATCAAGGGGTTCACAGGCACAGTCCACATATCCATAACCAAAGTGGCCACCTTGTGTACAATCCGAAGAGGTGAATTCTACGGTGATACATTGCCCAATATAGGCTTGTAAAGGAACAAAAACGGTGGTCCATGGTCTGTACCATTCATCACTACCAGGTGATATTTCAAAAAAACCAACAAAAGGTGCTTTAGCCAATACAAAGTATTCCCCGCAAGTAATGATATTATTACTTGCATCACGCACTTTTACTCCAAAATAAGGACGTTCAGCATCACTATGTCCGCTTGTAGGATCATTCAGTACAACGGCATATCGATATGTAAAATTAGAATTACTTGCAGAAACTGTAAATGAAATACTTGCACGGGCAGCTCCCCAGGAAGTGCTTCCCCAGGAATTCAGATCACCTATCCGTAAGGCGTTATTGCCCCCTCCGGGAGGAACTACAGGTAGTGTTGTACCTCCAACAGTTGGATCAAAGCCGCCTGAATTTGTGATCAGGAAAGGATCAGTATTTTGACCAAAAAAACCGGGAGGTGGAGGATTAAATCCAGAAGTGAGATTGCTGGGGTCCGGGTTTGTAGATGGGTCAGCTGCCCAATAATCCCAGAAAGCCTGACCGGATTCAAAACCAGGGTTTGTACATGGAGAGCCACAGTTGAGTGGATCAGGATTAGGATCAGGAGAGCCGCTTTTATTCTGAGATGCAACAATTCCATCTCTTACTTTCTGAAATTCAGCAAAATGTTTTTTATAGTCAGGTTGTAAAGAAGCCAAATATATTTTTACGTTTTCTTCTTTCACAATAAGTCCGGTACCTACTTTATAAACTAATAATTCGTAATCTTTTTTCCATTGCGGACTTAAAAAATGCTTGAAATAGGTCATGTCGGCCATATTACCGTCAGAGGTCATAACCACATAATTCAAAAAACTTTGTACATCCACTTTCTCAAGCAAAAGGGCTGTTTTGTTCAGGTAGTCTATCCAGGTATTATGTTGAACTCCGTAAGGATTATTTGAACTTTGAAATTCATTTTTTTGACTTTGAGAAAAGAGGGAAAAAACAATGGCCACAAACATTGCGGATAGAAATACTTTTAATCTGGAGATAGTAAATATACTTACCATTGATCAATGATTTACAAAATCGTTACGAATATAGTAATTAATTTTAATAAATGAAATTGTTTAACCTTTTTATTATCAATGCTTTATGTAATTGTTTTACACCGAAATTTTTATCTGAAATTCTTCTGAAAGCAACCAGTTTTAAAAGTATTTCATCAAATAACACAATTCATGCTGAACTTGTTGCATTATCAAGGATACTCAGAAACTGCCATGGTAACACAATGTGCCTTGACCTCATTTACCCAATAATGAAATCCCATAAAGGCAAATTTTAAAATAATTTGGTTGTGTTAGGGATTCCTTCGACAAACGCTCAGGATACATTCTTCTATGAAGAATAAATTCCACGTAAATCCTTTTCTGTATGGAAAAGATTGAAGTGTAAATCCCTCTCTTTTCCATTTGAGGAAAAGGAAACGCCCAAATGAATAAAAACCTCAAGGGAAAATAAGCCCCAAAACTTCAGCATAATATCCAGTTTCTAATGGATTGCTTATCTTTGTGAGGAATTAATACAAATAAAGTTGAAAACAAAAACGCTTAAAAAAAATAAAGTTAACGTAGTTACCCTTGGATGTTCTAAAAACATTGTAGATAGTGAAGTATTGATGGGACAGCTAAAAGCAAATAACTTTGATGTACAACACGAAAGCACACAAGACGATTCCAGTATTGTAATTATAAACACCTGCGGATTTATTGATAATGCAAAGCAGGAAAGTATTGATACCATCATACGTTATGCTAATGCAAAAGAAGCCGGTTTGGTTGATAAAGTGTATGTCACCGGCTGTTTGAGTGAGCGCTACAGACCTGAATTAGAAAGGGAAATACCTAATGTGGATGGTTACTTTGGAACACGTGAATTACCCCGTTTATTAAAAACATTAAAAGCAGATTATAAACACGAATTAGTAGGAGAACGATTATTAACTACCCCTCATCATTATTCTTATTTTAAAATTTCAGAAGGGTGTGACAGACCTTGTTCCTTTTGTGCAATACCGCTAATGCGTGGTATGCATGTTTCAAGACCCATTGAGGAATTAGTAAAAGAAGCAAAACACCTTGCAAAAAACGGCACAAAAGAGTTGATGCTTATTGCTCAGGATTTAACGTATTATGGCTTGGATATTTACAAGAAACGTAACTTATCCGAACTGCTTAAAAATCTTTCGGATGTAGAAGGGATAGAATGGATTCGTTTGCATTATGCCTTCCCAAGTGGTTTTCCAATGGATGCCTTGGATGTTATGAATGAGCACTCAAATATCTGTAAGTACCTCGATATGCCTCTTCAACACATCACTGATGATATGCTCAAAAGTATGCGTAGAGGAACCACTAAACAAAAAACCATTGATCTGGTAAATAAAATTCGTGATAAAGTTCCTGGTATTGCCATAAGAACCACATTAATTGCAGGGTATCCGGGCGAAACAGCGAAGGATCATAAAGAGATGCTGGAGTGGATTGAACAAACCCGTTTTGAGCGTTTAGGGATCTTTGCTTATTCACATGAAGAAAATACACATGCCTATTTATTGAAAGATAATGTTCCTGCAAAAACAAAACAACTTCGCACTGAAGCTGTAATGGCTTTACAACAAGGTATTTCATTAGATCTGAATCAGCATAAAATTGGTAAAATTTATAAGGTTCTTTTTGACAAAAAAGAAGGTGATTATTTTATCGGTCGCACCGAATTTGATTCACCTGAAGTGGATAATGAAGTGCTTGTAAGAGCAGATGAGCATTATATACGTGTTGGTGATTTTGCAAATGTGAAAATTATTTCTGCAGAGGATTATGATTTGTATGGAAAGGTTGTGAATTAGATCCAATTGGCATACCATTATATTGTAAGAGCGATCTCATTTATATCTTACCTTCCAGCATTAATAATTTTGCTTTCAAAACTGTTATAACTGTTAAGCTATCTGTTATCTCACCAGATTCTACCATGTGGTATAATTCATTAAAATGGAGTTTTCGAACTACTAATTGCTCATCATCTTCCGGCTCCGATTCACCAAAGCTCAAGTCCTGAGCGATGTATAAGATACTAAATTCATCGCTGGCTGAATTGCTCAAATGCACTTCTTGAATTTTGGTCCACTTATTGGCGGAGATACCTGTTTCCTCATGTAATTCACGTTTAGCGGAATCTAATGGAGGCACATTGTGATTCCCTCCACCTTCAGGGATTTCCCAAGAATATTGGTTTATCGGGTAACGATATTGACCAACGATCCAGGTATTATAATCATTATCCAATGGTAAAATGCCAATGGCTAAATTTTTAAAATGAACAACAGAATATGTTCCCGGATTACCATTCGGATTCAGTACATCATGCTTTGTGAGGCCAATCCACGGGGAGTCGTATATT
>JAIOQD010000062.1 GCA_021413595.1 Bacteroidota bacterium
AGTAATTCCAATTATGGTGTATGCATCTATCAATCCTCTTTTGTAGTTGCATTGTTCAGCATGTAGTTGAGCCACTTCAGCATTTTGCAATGCCTGTTTATAATTATCTTCTTTTAGAAATTCATTGCTTATTGCATTTAAGGCATTTACCCGGGTGGTATCCTCTTTTGCTTTTTTTAAAATAATATGGAGGGAATCAATAGTTTTGTTTGAGTTTGATTCAATCGCTGGTCTTGCATTTAAGAAGTATGCGGTAAAAACAAAAATAAATGTGAAAAGATTTTTTACGTTTTTTTTCATTTTTCTCAATTACAATACTTCAGTGAAAATGGTTGCACTAAAAAAAACACTTTTAAAGTCCTTAAATTCAGTAGTACTACAATAATAAGGAAAATAAATCTCAAAAAAAATTTTGCAACATAAATTTAATGTGATTTAAGGTATTAGTTTTATTAAGTATATTCAACCTTTCAAAATTCCGATTAACTAATGAAAATAAGTGGTTTTACCTTTGTACGCAATGCCATTAAATTCGATTATCCAATAGTGGAAGCTATTACTTCCATTCTGCCGATTTGCGATGAATTAATTGTTGCAGTTGGCTTATCTGATGATGGCACTTTAGAATTGATCAGATCGATCAAATCAAGCAAAATAAAAATTATAGAAACAGTTTGGAATGATACATTGCGTGAGGGTGGGCGAGTATTGGCTGATGAAACTAACAAGGCATTTGCTGCAGTTTCTTCTGATAGTGATTGGGCGTTTTATATACAAGGTGATGAAGTAATTCACGAGCAGCAACTGCCTGTTATAAAAGCTGCAATGCAACAATATTTAGCTGATAAAAACGTAGAAGGTTTATTGTTTGATTATACTCATTTGTATGGTTCCTATGATTATGTGGGAGATGCAAGGCGTTGGTATCGTAAAGAAATTAGAGTAGTGAGAAATGATAAAACTATTTCATCCTATAAAGATGCGCAGGGCTTTCGAAAGAACGGGAAGAAGCTGAAAGTGAAAGCGATAGAAGCTAATGTTTATCATTATGGATGGGTGAAGCCTCCTGAAGCTCAACAAGCCAAACAGCAAACATTTCATAAGCTATGGCATACTGACGAATGGATGAAACAAAATATTCCCCAAGTTGATAAGTTTGATTATGCAACTATTGATTCAGTGGAACATTTTAGGGGAACTCATCCTATTGTAATGCAGGAGCGCATAAATAAAATGAATTGGAAATTTTCCTTTGACCCTACTATAAAAAAATTATCTTTCAAACTAAAGGTCCTTATGTTCATTGAAAAAAAATTTGGGTGGAAAATTGGTGAATATAAAAATTATAAAATTATTTAATATGCAATTTTTTATTTCTCTCGCAAAGACGCAAAGTCGTAGTGTTTTTTTGTTGCTTTGTTCCAATTCCATTTATGTTTTGTGTTTAGTTCAAATTTGCAAACCTGCCTGGGTTTTTAGTCTCTATGCGTCTATGCGTCATTGCTTGCTTATCTTAGCTTCTGCTTTTATCTTGCAATCTTGTACATCTGGTGGTGATTCTAAAAGGGATAATGAGGAACAATCAGCAGACTCAATATCTTTAAATGAAAGCTTTCCCAAAGGACAGATCATTGATCGGGTGATGTGTAAAAATGATACCTCACAAAGTTATGCCTTGTATTTACCGAGTAATTATTCAAAGGAAAAAAGCTATCCTGTCATATATGCTTTCGATCCCCATGCGTTGGGGAAACTACCTGTATCTATGTATAAAGAACTGGCTGAACAATACGGTTATATTATTGTTGGTTCCAATAATTCAAAAAACGGAACAACTTGGGAAGATTCACAAAGCATTGCCAACAAATTATTTGCGGATGTTGGAAATCGATTATCTGTTAATACCCAACGTATATATGTGTTAGGCTTTTCGGGTGGGGCACGTGTTGCCAATGCCTTGGCAATTACAAATGGTTCCATTGCAGCTGCTATTTGTTGTGGAGCGTCAGCACCTATGTTTAACAGTAATGCTCCACGAAGCAATTATTCTTTTTTTGGAATAGTTGGCAATGAAGATTTTAATTATGTGGAAATGAGAAAATACGACATGATCGATTTGGCAGGCCATAATATGAAGCACCTGCTGATTACATTTGACGGTAAACATGAATGGCCTGCTGTAAGTATTATGGATGATGCTTTTTGGTGGTTAACATTAAATGACATGCGAAAAAACATTGCCACCAAAAGTGATCAGTTAATTGCAAAACGTTTCGAAGTTGCATTAAAACAAATCGAATTACAGCAAGAAAAAAAAGAACTATTTGAAACATACAAATTATGTCAAAAAACCATTAATTTTTATGATGGCTTAGCCGATTTGTCATTCTGCTATTCAACATACAAAGCATTACAATCAGATACTGAAGTTGACAAACAATTAAAATTAGAAGAAGGTATCTGGACAGAAGAAGAAGAACTAAAACAGCAGTATTTAAAAGCGATGCAGACTAAAGACCTTACCTGGTGGAATAAAGATATTGCGGCCTTAAATCAAAAAATTAGAGCAGGGAAGGACAAAAATAAAATATTGATGAACAAACGGCTTCTCAACTTTTTGAGTTTAGCAGCTTATATGCAAACATCTGGCGCATTAAAACAAAATAATCTTCCTGCAGCTGAGTTTTTTTGTAAAATTTATATGTTAGTTGACCCGGCTAATAATGAAGCCCATTATTTAATGGCGGAAATCTTTGTTATCAATAGAAAAAACAAGGAGGCAATTAAATCTTTAAATCTTGCTATTGAAAATGGTTTTACTGATATTGCCCGTTTACAAAACGATGTGGCTTTTAGTGAAATTAAAAATACAAAGGAGTTTAGTGATGCGATCAAAGGAATAAAATAACCAATTGACCATCCGAAATATTTTTTAGTCCCATCCTGAAGCGAGCACGTCACATAAATGCATCATTTTTAAGTTTTTGTTTTGTTTTTTTGCAACACCATCAATGTGCATCAGGCAGGAAACATCGGTAGATATTAGGTATTCAGCATTGGTTTGTAATGCATTTTCTAATTTTTGTTCGCCCATTCCAACTGCAATC
>JAIOQD010000063.1 GCA_021413595.1 Bacteroidota bacterium
CAGGAAACTAATGGAAATATTACTGTTACCAATGGAAACGGACCTTTTACCTGGACAAAAGATTCTACATTTACAGATTGTAGCGGTTGTTTTGGCGGATCCTGCATACCGGGTTTCTGTGCTGGGGTTCCAGGAACCACAACATCTACTTTCGCAACCGGAGTAACAATAACCCCTCCGGGAACATACCCTATCAAAGTAACTGATGCTGCTTCAAATACCCTGGTAATAAACAGTTTAGCATCGTTACCAGCTTGTTCAAATACCTGCCCTGCATTAACGGTTGCTTCGTCAAACGTTGTTAATGTCACTTGCTTCGGACTGTCAACAGGGAGTTTTGATGCTTCAACCAGCGGAGGTGCCACTCCATGGGATTACACGTTAGTAAATGGTGGTGGCACAACGGTTGCTACTTTTAGTAATATTGCCGGAACACAAAGTTTCACAGGACTTCCTGCGGGTACATATACACTAAATGTGTTGGATAACAGCAGTTGTCCCGGAACTACCACTGTTACAATTACTCAACCTGCTGCTGCAACCACAATTGCCACTGCAGGCCCTGATCAGTCTATGTGCAGTAATTCGGCCACTTTAGCAGGAAATGTTCCAACAGTTGGAACGGGAATATGGACCCTTGTAAGCGGAACAGGAATCATCACCACTCCTGCTTCTGAAACATCAGGGGTCACAGGATTAGGTGTAGGTGCAAATGTTTTCCAATGGACAATAAGTAATTCACCTTGTACCCCTTCTTCCGATCAGGTAACAATAACGAATACAGGTGGTGGAGCCCCTGCCACAGCAGGACCAGATCAATCAATATGCAGCAGTTCCGCCATCTTAGCAGGAAATGTTCCTTCTTTTGGGACAGGATTATGGACCTTGGTAAGTGGAACAGCAACAATTACCACCCCTTCTTCCGCAACTTCCGGTATTTCGGGATTAGGTGTTGGTATATCCGTTTTTGAATGGACGATCAGTAATCCTCCTTGCCCTGCTACTTCTGATCAGATAACGATAACAAATACTGGTGGTGGTCCAATAGTTACGATAAACGCTCAAACAAATGTATCCTAATTACACAGTCAGACTCTATTGCTGCTACCGTAACTATAACACCAACCGGTTGCGGAAGTTCTGATGGTTCTGCAACTGTTGTTGCCAGTGGCGGAACAGGAAGTTTATCTTATTTATGGAATAATGGTGGTGCAACAACTGCAACAGTTAATAATATTGGTGCAGGTTCATACATAGTAACTATCACCGACTCTTTAGGTTGCACCAAAACAGGAAGCGGAACTGTTACCTCTGCAGGAGGACCAACTGCAAGTGCAGGGACTGATGCTACTATCATTTCAGGTTCATCCGTACTCTTAACTTCCTCGGGTGGCGGATCTTACTTTTGGACACCTCCAGCAGGTTTGAATTGCGATACCTGTCGAACACCAACAGTAAGCCCTGTAGTAACTACAATTTATTGTGTTACCGTTTCCGATAATGGCGGATGTACTGATACAGCTTGTGTAACAATAACTGTATCGGACACAGCCACAACCATACCTTGTGGAACATTATTTGCCCCTGTTGGATCGGTATATGTTCCCAGTGCATTTACTCCCAATAATAATGATATTTTGAATGATGTATTTAAGCCCCTAGCCAATTGTGTGCATGATTACAATTTTATAATAAGTAACATTACTGAGGTAACAATTTAAAAACGAGTTCCATCAATCAGGATATTGGAAAGTTTTTATTGCTGAGGTGATGATTTATACTATTGCTTAATTTAAAATAGACCAATCTTGAACCACATAGAAACATAGATTTTTGTAGGTACTTATAGAAAATAAAATTTAGCATAGGGGCTATGTTTGAAGCGAAGTCTATTTAAAATTCGTACCTTATTTGACTATGAATCTATGTGGTTTAAATATTTATTATTCAATAAAACTATTGGACTAATATTACTAAGTATTGGTATTCCTATAAAAACGGTTATATTCCTAAAAGCGTTTTGAGAAACGATTGCAAGTAAAGGGCGGAATGTTCAGTACTATTTATTTTTGATTTAACCTGGAAATGGCTTTGATACCATCTTCGTTTTTAGGATTGAGTTGCAATGATTTTTTATAATTAACCAATGCCAATTCTTTTTGTCCCATTAAACGGTACGTTTCTCCCAAACCGTGATAAGCACTCCAAGAATCAGGGTAATTGGTTTCATTTAATTTGAATATTTTTTGAGCATCTTCCGTTTTTTTCGCTTTCAGTAATTTATACCCGAAGGTATTATAATACTCATCACCATAAGGGTTTTGAAATGGCGACAATCCCGATAGTTCGCGTTGAATACTATTGGTTTTGGTAATAAAATAATCGAAAGGAATGATTCCATCAACTAAGTCACTTTCATAACCGGCAATACAATTTCCTAAATAGCTGCATCTGTCATAAGGAGCATAATTACAGTTTGTGTATGCATTTAACATGCGATCGCCTTCAATCAGGTAAACCGAATCGTTTTGCTGCATTACCATTTCATCGAAATTACAAAATGCTGCTAAAGCTAATTGAGAATAATTTTGTGATGCGTTTTTAAAACCACCATAAGAAGTTTGCCAAACCGTTTGGATCAATTGAACTCCTCCTTCGCAAGGGTTAATTTTTCTTATCACACCAGCCACATTACCTGCACCGGCATGATAGGCATGAAGCACTAATAAACGAAACCATAGATCAGTTTCATTATACTGTAAATGAGCAGTGTCAAGCATTTTTCTTACGTATGGAATGCAGATACGACTTAGTAAGCGCGAAGCTCCTAATGCTGATTTTTCGATGTCAATACGTTCATCCACTTTGCTATTAACGACTAACCCCATATTGCGTGCAACAGGTTTCATAAGCTGAAATGGCCCATTTGCGCCTACTGTAGATTTAGTATTTACTTTTCCCGGACTTTCAATCAGTAAGATTGCTTGTGCATACCAAGGATCAACTCCGTTTTGTTTGAATACATTAATGGATCTGTTGATGGTCGGCATTACTTTTTTAAATTCATAAAAATCTTTTTTTCCTGCAGTGATGTATATTGTTAAGCTATCCGGAATGTTTTTGATTTTACGGATACTGTCTTTATACAAAGTATGCTGAATTTCAGATAATTTATTCCATTCTTTAATAGAAATACGATCGAGCATCTGACGATTGGTCGCTAAACTTACAATGGCTGAATCAGGAGTAAGTCGCATTATCTGTTGCCAGAATTTTGGTTGTGGAAGCGTGTGCCAGCCTTCCGTATATAATACTTGATCATTAATGAATTTCATTTTGGTTACATCATTGTAACCCACAATATATTTTTCAACAATAGCAACTTTATTGAAATCAGGTTGAGCGGATGCGGAAAAATAAATCCCCTGCACTAATAATAGTGATGCTTTTAGGAGAAATGTATAGCTTTTGTTTGGCGTTTTCAAGATAATATTTTTTATAAAAATAGTTTTATAAATATAGGTTTCGAGCAGTAGGATTGAAAACTTTTGAACAAACGTTTTCAACAATATTAATACTCTTACGTAGTATTCAATAAGAAGTTTCAATAATGTTTTCGTGATTACTCTTGTGTTAATTGTTTTTTTGAATTATTAATTTATAACGTTTTTTTTAATTGTTAATCTGCCTGTTTTATTGTTTCATCGCAATAATTTTTATGCTCAACCGAAAAAAGTCATAAATTTATTTGTGTTTTGTAATTTAAATTCATACCTTAGTGGTCATATACATTATATGGATTGATCTATGTTTTATCTGAATTAATCTAGTATAATTTTTTAGGAGAATAGTTCTGCTCTTAATAATAGTATCTTTGAGGTTCATTTAATATTTTTAAAAAGAAATTAGCCAATGTCAAAAGTAAACATTCTAATAGTTGAAGACGAAAGCATTATTGCTAAAGACATTCAACATAGCTTAAAAAAACTCGGATATACAGTAGTGGATATGTGTTCTACAGGAGAGGATGCTATTAGAGCTACCGAAGAGTTTAAGCCCGATTTGGTATTAATGGATATCATGTTGAAGGGTGAATTAAGCGGCATTGAAGCAGCCTTACAGATCCGTGAAAAATTTGACATTCCCGTGATATACCTTACTGCTTATGCAGATGAAAGTACATTAAACAAAGCAAAAATATCTGAACCTTACGGATATATCATAAAACCTTTTAAAGAGATCGATTTGCGTACTTCTATAGAGATGTCTTTGTATAAACACGAAAAGGAAACAGATGTAAAAAAGGAGCGTGATTTTTTATACTCACTTGCAGAAAATAAAGATTCAAAAGATATTCTTTTTGTAAAATCAAACTCACGTTTGGTAAAAGTAAAATCCAGTGATATCTATTTTGTTGAAGCATTGAAGGATTATGTGGTGATTAATACGGCTACCACACGTTATACTATACATGCCACTATGAAAGATATTGAGAAAAAATTATCATCAACTGATTTTGTGCGTGTTCATCGTTCGTTCATTGTGCGCATTGACAAAATTATTGCTATTGAACAACCGAATTTACTTTTGGAAGATGACAAAAAGCTTATTCCTATTGGAGGTTCCTATAAAGATGCGCTTGCAAAATGTTTGAATATCGTTTAGAGGCTATTTTCAAATTCTCAAATGAAGGCGATGCTGAATAATCTAACATTTAACCAAAGCGTTTTTTAGGTTTCATAATTTTTTTACTTTACAAATTGCCCAAGATACAATGGTTATCTTGGGCAATGTATTTTATGTCAATGTATAATAATGCGAATCAAGGGTTGAAATAATTGTTTCTTCAGAGAAGAACAGGGCCGTGTGTCAGTCATACTGAGCTTGTCGAAGTATGTGGGTAGGCTTTCGCACACTCTTCGACAAGCTCAGAGTGACAGCCCATAGGGGTTTCATCATCTAGCCCTTGATTCGCATTAATAAGGCGCTACAAATGTGACAAGTCTTTAATTATAAATAGTAAACTCCCATCACCAATATACCCTGTACTATCATAGTGCCATCAATCCCGGCAACGTAAAAGTATTCGCTGCGTTTAGAATTACTCATTAAAACTAACATTGCATTTAATACAGCAGATATCAGCAGAGCCATAAACACCTTTAGGTTGATCATTCCAAAAAAGTATTCAGGGATAATCAAAAAGATATAAAGTAACATAAATCCGAAAGCGAGCCACCTTGCGGTGTTTTCGCTTAACAATAAGGGGAGGGTGGAAACAGCATCCGCTTTATCAATCTCAAGATCCCGAATATCGAATGGAATACAAATTGCCATCATAAAACAAAAACGAACAAAGATGTGCAAAAAATCGTTTTTTGTAAAATGTTCAGTGCCTGTTAATAATATTGGAACTACAGCAGTTGCCATTGTCCAGACCAATACAAGGGTTAATAATTTTAACCATGGATTTTTACGCAATTTTATGAATGGAAGAAAATAAACCAAAGATAAGATCAATAGTGGGGACAGGTAAAGTAGAATTTTGTAATCGTTGTAGAAAAAAGTAATTGAAACACCGATAAAACCTATTAATGATAATAGTTTAATCGAAGCTTTGTTGTTGAATATCCAGTTTCTTCGGATAGAGCCGGGATTATTATCTGATGGTGATTTGTAAAAGATGCGTTGAAAATTATAAACAAAAAGAGTAGCAAAAAAAACAAGTATAGAGTAGGATAATAAATGATCTGTAAAGTGGAGTTGAATAATTGAGCTTTGCACTAGACAAACCGCTCCCAAAGCAACAAAAATATTGCCGAATAAAATAAAATCAAAGAATCGTTTAAGGAAATTCAATTTATTTTTTTTAGCAACGTTAGGGTTGTTGAATATACCCCTTCGATAAGGTTTAGTAAACTTTAGGCTTGTTTTAAAACAACCTAACACGTTACCTGGTATTCACTTGTAATAACCCTAACAGGGTTTGAAACCCTGTCAGGGATAATTGTTCTTAATTTGCCATTAATTTTTCTATATCATCTGCCTCAATAGGAATATTAGCCATTAAATTAACCGGACCATTTTCAGTAATTAAAATATCATCTTCTAAGCGTATCCCTAAACCTTCTGCAGGAATATAAATTCCCGGCTCGCAGGTAAATACCATGCCTGCTTCAAACGAGCGATATTTGCTGCCCACATCATGTACATCCAAGCCTAAAAAGTGAGAAGTACCATGCATGAAATATTTTTTATATAAAGGAGCTCCCGGGTTTTGTTTTTCTACTTCATTTTTATCTAATAATCCCAATCCGATCAATTCGGCCTCCATTAATTTACCAACTTCTTTGTGATAATTCGTAATGTTATTACCTATTACCAGCATTTTAATTGCAGCACGCATTACACGCAATACAGCATTATATACATCTTTCTGACGAGGGGTGAATTTCCCGTTTATTGGTAAACAGCGTGTTAAGTCGCTGGCATAATTTCCATATTCAGCGGCTACATCAAGCAAAATCACTTCACCTGATTTACATTCCTTATTGTTATCTGTATAATGCAATATACATGCGCTTTTACCGGATGCTATAATAGGCCCGTAAGCAAATCCGCGAGAACGGTTGCGAACAAATTCATGAATTAATTCAGCTTCAATTTCATATTCCATTACACCGGGTTTTACAAAACCCAATAATCTACGAAAGCCTTTTTCAGTAATGTTGCAGGCGTTTTGCATCTGTTCAACTTCATGTTTAGATTTGATAGCGCGCAGTTCATGCATGATGGGCGCAGAACGGTTGTAACTATGCAAAGGATAGCGTTCCTGACAAAACTTAATAAAACGTGCATCACGTGTTTGAACATCTACAGTAGCACGAGTGTGTTCATTTGTATTCAGATATACATTTTCAGCCTCTGAGATTAGAGCGTTGAAGGTAACAGAAAAATCTTTCATCCAAAGGATTTTTCTTATGCCAGATGTTGCCGTGGCCTCTTCTTTGGTGTATTTATGTCCTTCCCAAATAGCAATATGTTCGTTGGTTTCTTTAAGGAACAAGATTTCACGATTGGCCTCTTATTTGGCATCCGGGAAAAGCACTAAAATACTTTCTTCCTGATCGATGCCTGAAAGGTAAAAAATATCAGTGTTTTGGATAAACATCATCGAGCCATCGGCACTGGTTGGCATTATATCATTAGCGTTAAAAACAGCTATAGCGTTTGGTTTTAGTTTTTTTGCAAAACGTTTGCGGTTTTCAATAAATAATTGCGAATTGATAGGGTTATATTTCATGGTAGAAGTTAAATTTGGTCTTCAAAGTTTGGAAATATAATCCATATAAAGAAATTAAAAAGCAGAGATATGAAAGCCCCTAATTCCCCTTTTGTATTTATTGGTCAATCAATTTTTTAAAAAACCATTAAAAAACCAAGGCTCTCTTATTTGAATTTGTTTTAAATAGCAGTAAAACTTATATAAATTGGACGTTTTGGGCAGTATGTTATCATAGCATATAAATGAAATCCTAAATTTACTTGATAGAAATGATTTAGGATATTACATTTGTTGCGCAAAACGAAAAAAATATATTATAATAGATTTTAATTATGAGTACAAATCAGGCAAATTTTTTACAATCATCACTCGGAAAAAAACTAATTATGGGTCTTACCGGCTTATTCTTAATTTCTTTTTTAGTAGTGCATGCGTTTATTAATTCATTAATATTTTGTAATGACGGTGGTACACTGTTTAATGAAGGCTCCGAATTTATGGCACATAATCCGGTAATTCGGGTTGTAGAAATTGTATTGTTCATCGGTATCATTCTTCACATTGTGCAAGCATTGATTTTGACTTTGCAAAACAATAAAGCCCGTCCAGTAAAATATGCGGTAAATAATGGAAAGGCAAATAGTAAGTGGTACTCCCGCTCCATGGGTCTTTTGGGGACATTACTATTGATGTTTTTAATAATCCATTTAAAACATTTTTGGGTGGTAAGTCGCTTTACCGATGAAATTACAAGTGGAGAAGAGACTATGTATGGTGAAATGAAAGAAGTTTTTGAAAATCCTTTAGTTGTGATAATATACGTGTTAGGTGTTATTTCTTTAGGCTATCATTTACTTCATGGTTTTCAGTCAGCATTTCAAACATTAGGTTTAAATCACCCGAAATACACACCGGTTATAAAAGCCATTGGATTTTGGTTTTCAATAATAATCTCATTGGTTTTTGCTGCAATGCCCATCGCATTGTATATGGGCTGGGTAAAATAGTTTTTTGAATTATAAGGTAAATTTAACCGCAGAGGTACGCAGAGATAAAGGCGGAGAGTCGCTGAGAAAAAAATGCGAGAGGACGAGCTAACCGAAGTAATTATAGGGTGTGCAATTAAAGTGCATATCAAAGATTAAAAAGAGTAGTAATAATTATTGATCTCTGTGGCGCTCTGCGAAAATCTCAGCGAGCTCTGCGGTAAAAAAAGTAAAGAATATGAAATTAGATTCAAAAATACCGGAAGGAACTCTCGAAGAAAAATGGAGTAAATACAAAGCCTCTTGTGCACTTGTTAATCCTGCAAATAAAAGAAGTCTGGAAATTATTGTTGTAGGTTCTGGTCTTGCCGGAGCTTCTGCTGCTGCTTCATTAGCGGAATTGGGTTACAAAGTAAAAGTTTTTTGTTTTCAGGATTCGGCTCGTAGAGCGCATTCTATTGCTGCTCAGGGGGGTATTAATGCTGCAAAAAATTATCAGAATGATGGTGACAGTACCTATCGTTTATTTTATGATACCATTAAAGGTGGTGATTACCGTGCTCGTGAAGGAAATGTGTATCGTTTGGCGGAAGTAAGTGCAAATATTATTGATCAATGTGTGGCACAAGGTGTGCCTTTAGCACGTGAATATGGCGGGATGCTGAGTAATCGTTCATTCGGTGGAACGCAGGTTCAGCGTACATTTTATGCTGCAGGGCAAACAGGACAACAGTTATTATTAGGCGCATATAGTGGTTTGCAACGTCAGGTTGGTTTGGGTACAGTAGAAATGCTTGCCCGTCATGAAATGCTTGAAGTGGTTACCATTGAAGGCAAAGCACGTGGCATCATAGCTCGCGATCTTGTTACCGGGAAACTAGAGCGCCACTTCGGACATGCCGTATTATTATGTACAGGAGGTTATGGAAACGTATTTTATCTTTCTACCAATGCAATGGGCTGTAATGTAACAGCAGCCTGGAAAGCTCACAAAAAAGGTGCATTCTTTGGCAACCCTTGTTTCACACAAATTCATCCAACATGTATTCCTGTTTCGGGAGATCATCAATCGAAATTAACATTGATGAGTGAATCATTACGTAACGATGGACGTATCTGGGTTCCTAAGAAAGCGGGTGATGTTCGTAAAGCAAATGAAATTCCGGAAGAAGAACGTGATTATTATTTAGAGCGCAGGTATCCTGCATTTGGTAACCTTGTTCCTAGGGATGTGGCTTCACGTGCTGCAAAAGAACGTTGTGATGCAGGGTTTGGAGTAGGTAATTCCAAAATGGCAGTATTCCTTGATTTTAAATCGGCTATCGAACGTTATGGACATAACTTGGCTGTTAAATTGGGTGTTCAAAACCCAACTGCTGATCAGTTAAAGGATTTCGGTAAACAAGTGGTGGAAGAAAAATACGGTAACTTATTTGAAATGTATGAGCAGATTACCGGTGAAAACCCTTATGAAGTTGCCATGCGTATCTATCCTGCCGTACATTATACAATGGGCGGATTATGGGTTGATTATAATTTGATGACCACCGTTCCGGGTTTATATTGTTTAGGCGAAGCCAACTTCTCTGATCACGGAGCTAATCGCCTTGGAGCATCTGCTTTGATGCAAGGTTTGGCAGATGGTTATTTTGTGTTACCATATACTATTGGTGCATATTTATCGAAAGAAATAAGTGTAAAAGCAATTTCAACGGATCATGAAGCATTTGTTACTGCCGAAAAAGCTGTACAAGCACAAATTGCTAAATTCTTTACAATAAAAGGAACAAAATCTGTTGACCATTTCCACAAAAAATTAGGAAAAATAATGTGGGATAAATGTGGTATGGCTCGTAACGAAAAAGGCCTGAACGAAGCGATTTTAGAGATCCGCCAATTGCGTGACGAATTTTGGAAGGATGTTCGTATTCCGGGAACTAATGATGAATTAAATCCTGAATTGGAAAAAGCATTTCGTGTTGCTGATTTTCTTGAATTAGGGGAGTTAATGTGCATGGATGCATTGAACCGTTCCGAATCTTGTGGTGGCCACTTCCGTGAAGAATCACAAACAGAGGAAGGTGAAGCATTAAGGAATGATGATAAATTCTCCTATGTTTCTGCATGGGAAAATAAAGGTGATGGTAAATATGAATTGCATAAAGAAGAATTGATATTTGATGTGGTGCACCCAAGTGCAAGAAGTTATAAATAGTCAATTAGACATTAGATTTAAGAATCAAGATTCAAGAAATCTTGTGTCTTGATTCTTAAATCTTGAATCAAAAAAATAATTAGTATGAGTGGAAATATGAATTTAACGCTAAAAATCTGGCGTCAGAAAAGTGCAAAAGCAAATGGTCAACTGGTAACATATCCTGTGAAAAATATTTCTCCTGATATGTCTTTCCTTGAAATGTTTGATGTTTTGAACGAAGAACTTATCAATAAAGGAGAAGAGCCAATTGCGTTTGACCACGATTGCCGTGAAGGTATTTGCGGGGCTTGTAGTATGTTCATTAATGGTCAGCCACATGGCCCTAAAAAAGGGGTTACTACTTGTCAACTGCACATGCGTTCGTTTAAAGATGGTGATACTATAGTTGTAGAACCATGGAGAGCAGCTGCATTTCCTGTTATTAAAGATTTAACTGTTGATCGTGCTGCATTCGATCGTATCATTGCTAAAGGTGGTTTCATCTCTGTAAATACAGGTAATGCCCAAGATGCCAATAATATCCCTATTCCAAAAATAGATGCAGATCTTTCGTTTAATGCTGCGGCTTGTATTGGTTGTGGAGCTTGCGTTGCAACCTGCAAAAACTCTTCGGCTATGTTATTTGTTTCTGCAAAAATTTCACAGCTCGCATTATTACCTCAAGGACAAGTGGAACGAATTGCGCGTGCAAAAAATATGGTTGCACAAATGGATGAAGAAGGATTTGGTAACTGCACTAATACCGGTGCTTGTGAAGTAGAATGTCCAAAAGGAATTTCATTGGAAAATATCGCAAGAATGAATCGTGAATATTTTATGGCGAATATTAAAGAGTAAAAATTATTTTAAAATAGTATTAAAAGCCAATCCTTTAGGGATTGGCTTTTTTTTTGGTTTGCGGATAGGTAAATTTACACTTTTTTTCTTATCGTATTTTTACGGTATTTGCCATACAAAGTATAGTAGAAAAGTAAGGACTTTTTATTTTATTATCATACAACTGTTTAATTATAAGGACTTTAAAAAATCTAAAAAAAACATTTTTTTAAATCCTGATTTAATACCATTACTCAATACGTTTTAATCCAATACTGTTTTTGCCTCATTAACGTAAATCTTTTCCAAAGTTTCATACTTTGGAAAAGATAATTCAGAATTATTAGACTATTTTATAATAAGCATCGGTATAAGAAGGTAAAATGCGAAAATAAATTTGCAATTGTAAAATAATTAGAATTACTTTACCGAAAATTTAGAACAACTAATGGGGTATATTGGGTTAATTATCGACAATTTTGCTGTTACCCCTAAAAATTCATTTACCCTCAATCCATAACTATTAAAACCAATAATATGAAAAGAAAAATTACTTTATTCGCAATGATTTTGGTAGGTATTAATGCGTTTGCAATCATACCCCCATCATGCCCAGCTCCAATCATAATGCAACAACCGGACAACAATGGTACTTGTGCAGGACAGAATGTGTTTTTTTCTATACTAGCTAACGGAAACACATTAACCTACCAATGGCAGGTTGATCAAGGTCTTGGGGCCGGATTTACAGACCTCAGCAACGGTCTTGTGTATAATGCAGTTACATCAAACATTCTAACCGTTTCATCTATTCCATTACCATTCAATGGCTATCAATACCGTTGTGTTGTAACTGATTCTTGTGCGAATATTACTGCTTCCAACGCAGCAACACTTTTTATCAGTTTACCCCCGATTGTAACTGCAAATTCAGCAACTATTGTTTCAGGTGGGACAGCTATCCTCACAGCAGCAGGAGCAACCACTTATGTGTGGCACAGTGGAGGAATGATGGGCGATCCTACTAATCCTATTTCTCTTTCTCCTACAACAACTACAACTTATACTGTAACAGGAACTACCAATGGTTGCTCCGGCACAACTACTGCAACCGTAACAGTTACTATTCAAGGCGTTACCGGAGCAACCGGACCAACGGGCTATACAGGCGCAACTGGTGCTACAGGCGCTGATGGTATACAGGGAGTAACAGGTGCTACAGGCACAATAGGTGCAACAGGTTTTCAGGGTAATACAGGTGCCATTGGTGCAACCGGAGCTACTGGCGCAGATGGTGCACTAAGCGCATGGGGCAAAGCGGGAACCGCAGGAACAAACCCTGCCACTGATTTTGTTGGGACTATAGATGCAACCCCCTTAGTATTCCGAACCAACAACATCGAAAGATTTAGAATATTACCTTCCGGAAGCATAGGAATGGGAACCACCACTCCGGTTACTATCGGAAAAGTTTTTCAAATTTCCGCTAATGATGCCGGAGGAACCAGTATGTTCTTAGAAAACTCCGGTTCCGGAGGAAAAAACTGGAGGATGCTGAGTACAGGAACCGGAAATACAGGTGGAGCAGGAGCTTTAATGATTGTAAACCACACGGATGACCCTGCTAATCCAAAACTGATGATTACTCCTGCGGGAAATATTGGAATAGGCACTGCTACTCCAAACTCCATAGGTAAAACACTTCACATTGCTTCTACCAATACCGGAGGAACCAGCCTGTTTTTAGAAAACACTAAAAGTTGGAGGATGTTGAGCACCGGAACGGCTAATACAGGTGGTGGTGGAAACTTATTGATAGTAAACCACAGCGATGATGCTGCCAATCCTAAATTTACGATCAGTGCTTCGGGAAATGTAGGAGTAGGTACGGTGTCTCCACAAGCTAAATTAGATGTGAATGGGAATGTGAAAGTTAGTGGCAATTTGAATGCCCCAGCAATTAATACTGATAATTTAACTACTACAAACATTAACGTTAGCAATACTTTTACCACTAATAGAATTTCAGCTAACAGAATTACTGCTTCCCACCCTGATAGTGCAATTTATAT
>JAIOQD010000064.1 GCA_021413595.1 Bacteroidota bacterium
AAGAAGGTCCCGAATGGTGGGACGTAAAAATACGTAAACGTGTTACAGGCGAAAATGAAGAAACGATTGGACAATTGGCTGCAAAGGATTTGCGCAAAGTAGAAGTTTTTAAAAAGTACGGTTTGGATTTTTGTTGTGAGGGTAAAAAAACAGTAAAAGAAGCTTGTGCTGAAAAAGGATTAGATGTAACTAAAGTAGAGCAAGAGTTGCAACAGGCTGATAAAACACCAACATCACAAGTAATGCCGTATGATGAATGGGATTTAGATTTTTTTACCGATTATATTGTGAACACACACCACAGATATGTCAGAAAGCATTTACCCGATATTACTACTTACGCCAAGAAGGTGATGGAAGTTCATAGTGCCCAGCATCCTGAATTGATAGCTATTAATAATCTTGTAAAAGAAGTAGGTTCAACATTAATCGCACATATTGAAGATGAGGAGAAAATATTGTTTCCTAAAATCAAGGGATTGGTAAATACAGCTAAAGATGTAACTTCACAAAAAGCGAAGGGCTCTGAAAGTTTACAAAGCATAGTAGGTTCAGCTGAAAAGGAGCATCAATTGGTGGGTAAGAAGTTGGATGAAATTAGAAAGTTATCAAATAACTACGCCTTACCTGAAGATGCCTGTGCTAGTTATACCTTACTATATCGTATGTTACATGAATTCGAAGATGATACTCATTTACACATCCATCTAGAAAATAATATCCTTTTTCCAAAGGCACTAAAATTAGAAAAACAATTATCCTAAAGAGATGAAAAAAATTAATGCAAATACTAAAATTGCCTACCTACTTAAAAGCCATCCTGATGCGTTGGAAGCAATCATCAGCATTGATTCAAAATTTAATAAACTAAGAAACCCATTACTTAGGAAAATACTTGCAGGGAGAACAAGTATCGCAATGGCTTCTAAGATGGCGGGATGCAAGATGAATGATTTTTTTAGTAAACTTAAACCATTAGGTTTTGAAATTGATGCAGACACCTTACCTGTTGTTGAAGAAAAAAAGGAGTTACCAACTTTCATCACTACGCTTACCAAAAATCAAATTATTGATTTTGATGTGCGTGAGTTATTGGCATCCGGTAACGACCCTTTGAATTTAATTTTATCCAAAATTAAATTCGTTCAAGCCGGTGAGGCATTAAAAATCATCAATACATTTGAGCCGGTACCTTTAATAAAAATGCTAGAAAAAAAAGGATTTGATGTTTATTCAGATGTAATAAGTAATGAGTTGGTAGAAACTTATTTCTATAAAAAATCAGATAAAATCATTATTGAACTTGAACAAAAAGAGGATGCAGGAAGTGGTTGGGATGAAGTCATGCAACGCTTTACTGACAAGTTGATTACTATAGATGTGCGAGAATTAGAAATGCCTCAGCCGATGCTTAGCATCTTGGCTGAACTTGATAAACTTCCTACTGATACAGCACTTTATGTCTATCATAAACGGATACCTGTTTTCTTGTTGCCTGAACTGTCTGACAGAAAATTTGACTATCGCATAAAAGAAATTAATGAAGGAGAGGTTCATCTTTTAATTTTTCAAAGCTAAGATGTTTATTGCTGGAAATAATAGTCCTATTAAAAATACTTCCTATAAAGTAGTATTCCCATTTTATAGTTATGCAGCATTATCATTTCTAGTTGCAACTATTTTAATTCTAAATAATACTTCGGCATTTACGCAACATTATTTTAATCCTCATACACTGGCTATTACCCATACCATGGCTCTTGGATGGGGAACTATGATTATTTTAGGGGCAAGCCACCAATTATTTCCTGTATTAATAGAAGGGAAATTATACAGTAATTTTCTTGCTTACTTATCATTTATTTTTGCTGCCACTGGTATTCCATTATTAGTTTTTGCTTTTTATACGTTTAACATGGGCTTGGTGGCACAGGCAGGTGCAACGCTTATTAACCTCGCAGTTATAAGCTATTTGGTTAATCTTTGGTTAAGTATGTCTAATAGTAAAAAACAAAATATACATGCTGTATTCGCTCTTACCGCTGTTTTGTGGCTGTTTACAACTACTCTGCTGGGATTTTTGTTAGTATGGAATTATACCTCAAATCTCCTTTCAGAAGATTCCGTTCACTATCTTTCACTTCATGCCCATTTAGGCATAATTGGATGGTTCTTATTAATGATAATGGGAGTAGGCTCAAGACTGATACCGATGTTTCTTATTTCTAAATATGAAAATGTAAAACGATTATGGTGGGTTTATTCACTGATTAATGCAGGGTTGCTCAGTTTTATTTTTATTTTTATTTCATCGCTAAAATCATTGCTATACTTTATTCCAATTGCACTTATTGGATTAGGTGTAATACTATTTGGAAAGCATATATACCAGTCTTATGCTAAACGCATTCGCAAAAAGGTAGACGAACAAGTGAAAACTTCTATGCTATCGGTGGCTTTGACAGTTGTTCCAATAATTGTTTTGATTGCTATCATTCTATTATTTACCACTGGCAACAGTGTAAAGTTGGTATTGTTATATGGCTTCACCATTTTCTTCGGCTGGATAACAACTATTATTTTGGGAATGACATTTAAAACATTACCCTTTATTATCTGGAATAAAGTATATAGTAGTATTGCCAGCTTAGGCAAAACTCCAAATCCTAAAGAGCTTTTTAATAATACCATTTTTATAGCGAGTGCAATTACTTATATCATTGGTTTTATAATTTTTGGTTTGGGGATTATTCAAACAAATATTTTAATTTTAAACATTGGTGCTATCTTTCTTTTAATTACTGCTGTGTTATATAACTTTAATGTGTTTAAAATTCTATTACATAAAAAAAAATAAAATGGATATAAAAACAAATAATGATATAAAAAGCAATTTTGCGATAACCAGTTTATATAATGTTATTGACCCAGAAATTGGCTTGAACATTATTGATCTGGGGCTGGTTTATGAAATTGATTTTAATGAGGAACGCAAAGACATAGTTGTTACCATGACTTTAACTACCCAGTTTTGCCCGATGGGTGAATCTATTGTAGAATCAACTACACAAGCGATGCAACAATCTTTTCCGGAAGATAAAATACTAGTGAATCTGATTTTTGAACCGCCCTGGAATCAAAGTATGATTTCTGAAGCGGGGAATACATTTTTAACCTCTTAAAATATGTTAAGTAATACTTGTAAAACTGCTATAAAAGCGGTTATCTATCTCGCTTCTAAAGAAGAATCCGAAGAAAAATCGGGTGTAAAAGAAATTGCTCAGTGTATCAACGCAAGCGAACATACCGTTAGTAAAATATTGCAAAATTTAGTACGTCAAAAAATAATTAACAGTATTAAGGGTCCTGCTGGAGGTTTTTGCATTACAAAGGAGCAGCGCTTACAACCCATCATTACTATTGTGGACACTATTGACGGAAAGGATTTGTTTATTAAATGTGGTTTGGGCTTGAGCAAATGTTCTTCAGCACACCCCTGTCCTATTCATGACGACTATAAAAAAGGAAGAGAAATTATTCGGGAACTATTTACAACCAAAACTATTAATGTGCTTTGTGAACCGGTGGAAAATGGATTAGCTTATCTAATAGGTTAAGTATAAAATAATATGGAGTAAAAGAAAAAAGAAAATTAAATCTTAAATACGTTATGAAATATTCACAAACAAATAATTTATATTATGGAAGATGATAATTTATATCCCGAAACAACGAAGGAACTTGCCGATAAAAAAGCTGCATTAGCTCCTAAAAACATAGAGGCGTGGCGAAACTTTAGTAAAACAGTATTTGAAGAAGGTGCTCTTCCTAAAAAAACGAAACAACTAATTGCGGTGGCAGTAGCTCATGTAACACAGTGCCCATACTGCATAAGGTCTCACACAAAACAGGCGATGCGAAAAGGTGCGAGCAAAGAGGAAATTATGGAGGCGATTTGGGTTGCTTCCGAAATGCGTGCTGGTGCCGCTTATGCTCATGCAACCATTGCTATGGATGAAATGGAAAAAATAAAAATTTAATTTTTCTAAATAAAACCTATGAAAGCAAGATTAAACTATTCCGAAGTTGCTCCTGATGCCTTAAAGGCAATGCTTGAGCTGGAAAAATTTGTAACAAATTCAGGGCTGGAAAAATCATTATATGAGTTGGTGAAAACTAGAGCTTCACAAATTAATGGCTGTGCTTATTGTTTGGATATGCACACCAAAGATGCACGAATAGCAGGTGAAAGCGAACAACGCCTCTATGCGTTAAGCGCATGGCGGGAGACGCCTTTTTATACCGAGCACGAACGTGCTGCACTGGAGTGGACAGAAGCCTTAACATTAATCTCAAAAAATAATGTGCCTGATTCACTTTATGAAGCTACACGAAAACATTTCAGCGAGAAAGAAATGGTTACCCTGACCATGTCAATTATAGCCATTAACGGATGGAATCGTTTAGCAATTGGGTTTCGTACTGTACCTGGAACTTATAAATCAGGGACATGGTGAATGAAAAAAAATGATTAAATGGAGTTGAACAAAAAAATAGCAATAGTAACCGGTACCAGCAGCGGAATAGGAGCCGCTTTCGCAAGTGCGTTGGTCGCAAAAGGTACTATAGTTTACGGGCTTGCTCGAAATGAAGAAAAGCTCAATGCTGTGCAAAAGAAATTGGGAAAGAAATTTATTCCCGTTGGTATGGACATTACCGATCAAAAACTTCTCAATATTTGGGTAAAAAAAACTTTTTCGGATTCTCATTGCCCCGATATCCTTATCAACAATGCCGGTGTAGGTTATTTCAGAAAAATTGATGAGCTTTCGTTGGAACAATGGCATGAAATGATCAATACAAATTTGAACGGCCTCTTCTACCTAACTTCTTCGATTGTTCCATTGATGAAACAAAATCCGAATAGCAGTCACATTATTAACATTGGTTCCATTCTGGGGAAAACAACAAGATCGGAAGGTGCGGCTTACTCTGCTACCAAATATGCGATACAAGGCCTTAGTGAATCTTTATTTAAAGAATTGCGTGCAGATAATATTAAAGTTACTTGTATAAATCCAGGAAGTATTGATACGCATTTTTTTGAGGATTCCGGTATAAAACCAAATCATAATATGCTACAGCCAAATGATATCGCTGCCTTACTTATTCATATTATAGAAACACCCGATAATTTATTGGTGGATGAAATAACTTTAAGACCATTAAACCCTAAAACTCTATAACACCTATTAAATATAGAGATACATTATGTTAAAATGAAAACAATCGCCATAAAAAGAATATATGAAAACGCATCGGAAAGCGATGGCTATCGCATTTTAGTGGACAGACTTTGGCCACGGGGTATTTCAAAACAACGGGCTGAATTAGATGAATGGAATAAAGACATCGCTCCATCTACCGGGTTGCGAAAATGGTTTGGTCACAAGGCAGAACGCTTTGATGAATTTGCAAAATTATATACTGAAGAATTGATAACAAAGAAAGATGATTTGAATAAGATTAGAATTATGATGAAAAAAAAGCCGGTAACTCTTTTGTATTCAGCAAAAGACCCTCAGCTAAATCAGGCAATCATTTTAAGAAATATTTTAATTAAAATTACGGTATGTATTCTGACTCATCAGCATCAAAAATTATTGAACGATTAAAAAAACATATATGGACAATAAAATAGAAGTATCAAAATTATTTACAGCCATGTAAAGTATTGAATATACGGACGGTTCAGTGGTAAGTAAAATCATCATCAAAAAGCCCGTGTGCAATATCACCTTATTTGCTTTCAACAAAGGAGAAGGATTCGGAGCACAGTGTACTCCGCGAAGCAATGGTTCAAATACTGGAAGGGAAAGTAGAGATTACGATCGGAGGCAATCCGAATAACCTTCAGGCAGGGGAGTGTATTATTTTGTCGGCAAATATTCCACGCTATTGAAGCAACAGAAAAGTTTAAAATTATGTTGACAATGATTAAAGGTTAAAAAAGAACATCAATTTTACTCTAAAAACATGTCCAGTAGTATCCGGTTAAAATCGAGTAAAGTTCTTTAAAAATTCTGTCAAATATGGTTTGTAGCCGCTTTTAGGACGGTGGATTTGATTTATAGCTTAGGTTAAAGAAATGATTTACACATAATCTTTTTATAAATAATTTTTAAAATAAAAATTATGGAAAATAAAATTAAACCTGACTCACTTGAATGGACAATGCGTAAAGTGAATTAGTAAAATAAAATTCAACCTTTCAAGGGGTTTCATTGATCTTTAAATCCGAAAATTTATTTTTTTATTACCACTAAAATTCTACCTACTTTTTCAAAAGCTATTAATGCTTTATCGATATGCTCCTTTTCATGTGCAGCAGAAAGTTGAACCCGAATACGAGCTTGTCCTTTTGCTACAACAGGATAAAAGAAACCGGTAACATAGATCCCTTCTTCCAATAATTTAGAGGCGAATTCCTGTGCTAATTTTGCATCATATAACATTACCGGAACAATGGCTGAATCGCCATCTTTAATTTCCAGTCCAACTTTTTTAATTCCTTGTTTAAAATAATTTACATTCGCTTCTAATTTATCGCGCAAAGCAGTTGTTTCACTTAGCATATCCAATACTGCAATAGAAGCACCTGTAATATGCGGAGCCAAGGAGTTACTGAATAAATATGGTCGAGAACGCTGACGCAACATTTCAATTATTTCCTTTTTAGCGGATGTAAATCCCCCCATTGCGCCACCAAGTGCTTTCCCCAACGTACCTGTAACAATATCCACACGGTGCATTACATTTTTTAACTCAATGGTTCCTCTACCAGTTTTACCAATAAAGCCGCTGGCGTGACTTTCATCCACCATCACCATTGCATTGTATTTATCGGCTAGGTCACAGATCTTATCCAGAGGGGCAACAAAACCATCCATTGAAAAAACGCCATCGGTAACAATTAAGCGAAAACGTTGTTTTTGTGCTGCTTTCAATTGTTCCTCCAGATCTTCCATGTTACAATTCTTGTAACGATAGCGCTGCGCTTTACACAAACGAACACCATCAATAATGGAAGCATGATTTAATTCATCGGAAATAATTGCATCTTCTTCACCAAGCAAAGGTTCAAATACCCCGCCATTGGCATCAAAGCAGGCAGCGTACAAAATAGTATCTTCTTGTCCTACAAACTTCGCGAGTTTCTGCTCCAACTCTTTATGAATATCCTGTGTTCCACAAATAAAACGGACACTACTCATTCCATAACCATGTTTATCTAATGTTTTATGAGCTGCTTCGATCACTTTGGGGTGAGAAGATAATCCCAGATAATTGTTAGAACAAAATATGATCACTTCTTTTCCGTTTACTTTCACCACTGCGCCTTGTTCAGTAGTTATAACACGTTCCCGTTTAAAAAGGCCTGCCTCTTCAATAGTGTTTAATTCTGCCTGTAGATGATCTTTAAAATTTCCGTACATATTTATGTAGATATGAGATTTATA
>JAIOQD010000065.1 GCA_021413595.1 Bacteroidota bacterium
TACACAATGTGTTTTATCACCCGAATCAAAAAACATGATCCGTACTTTGTTCATTAATATGAATGAAGCGAACAAAGGAGAAGCCAGACCTGTAGGTGTTTTACCAACAAACCTTAAAAAGGTGGGTATCCTTGGTGCAGGAATGATGGGTGCCGGAATTGCTTATGTAGCAGCATTGAACGGGTTAAATGTGGTATTGAAAGATGTAACAAAAGAAGCTGCTGAAAAAGGAAAAGAATATTCTGTAAAACTGTTGTCCGAAAAACTTTCTAAAAACCAGATCAGCAAAGAGAAATACGATGAATTGCTTGATAGAATCATTACCACTGATAATCCTGCCGACATAGCAGATTGTAATTTAGTAATTGAAGCTGTTTTCGAGAATCGTGATTTAAAAGCCATTGTTACCAAAGAATCGGAAGCAGTGCTTTCTTCTGATGCTGTTTTGGCATCAAATACTTCTACACTCCCAATAACCGGATTAGCAAAGGCTTCGGTACGACCTAAGAATTTTATTGGTCTGCATTTCTTTTCACCTGTGGATAAAATGCAATTGGTAGAAATTATTTTGGGCGAAAAAACTTCAGATTATGCCATTGCAATGGCAATTGATTTTGTAAAGAAAATTAAAAAAACGCCTATTGTTGTGAATGACGGAAGAGGATTTTATACTTCAAGGGTTTTCTCCACCTATTTATTTGAAGGCATGGAATGTCTTGCAAATGGTGTTTCTCCGGCACTTATTGAAAACGCTGGGAAGATGGCCGGTATGCCGGTTGGGCCTTTAGCACTTGCCGATGAAGTAAGCATTGAGCTGTGTTATAAAATAAATAAACAAACAGAACTGGATACAGGAAAAAAACGTGATGATGCGGCTGTAGCAGTAATAAATAAATTTATAGACGAATTGAACCGCCCGGGTAAAAAGGCGAATAAGGGCTTTTATGAATACCCGGAAGGTGGTAAAAAAGTACTTTGGAGCGAACTTACTAAACTATATCCTCTTGCATCACAACAACCTGATGTGGAAGAAATAAAAAAACGATTATTATACATACAGGCACTTGAAGCAGTTAAATGTATGGAAGAAAATATTGTTACCAAGCCTGCAGATGCTGATATTGGCTCTATTCTCGGATGGGGATTTGCTCCTTATACAGGTGGTGTGATTTCTTTCATTGATACCATTGGTCTGAAAAAATTTGTGGAGGAGTGTAATTCCCTTGCAAAAAAATATGGTAAACGTTTTAAACCTACACGTAAGCTAAAAGAAATGGCTGCAGAAGGGAAAAGTTTTTATCAGGAAAAAGCGGTTGAAATGATGGAGATTTTGTAAAAAAATCATTTTTAAAATATCTATAGCTTGTGATTTTATTAAAGATTTGAACTTCTTTTAATGAGGGAATAATCTCAGTCGATAACGTATTAGAGGCAATGGCGAGGGAAAGAAAAATAATTGATATTTATCATTTGATGACAATCTTTGGTGTTTTTTTTATGGGGGATTTTTTTACAAAAAAACATTATGTTTAAATCTAAGAAACAACTTGTTTTTATAATATTAGCCGGTATTTTTATTACCAATGCCATAGTTGCTGAGTTGATTGGTGGGAAACTGATACAAATAGGTCCGTTTATAATGAGCATAGGTATTATTCCCTGGCCCATTGTATTTTTAACAACCGATTTAATTAATGAATATTATGGCAAAGCAGGAGTAAAAAAGCTATCATTTATTACCGCCTCTTTGATTGCATACGCTTTTGTGATCTTGTTTTTTGCTATTAAAGTTCCGGCAGCTATTGGAATTTCTACTGTCACCGATTCGGAGTTTTATGCAGTTTTCGGCCAAAGCATGTGGATCATTGCAGGTAGCATTGTTGCATTTTTAACATCACAATTTATTGATGTATTTATTTTTTGGCTCTTGCGTGATAAAACAGGAGGTAAAATGTTGTGGCTCAGAAGTACCGGTTCCACTGTTGTTTCACAATTAGTAGATACATTTGTGGTATTGGGTATTGCTTTTTGGTTGCCGGGTAAAATGACCACAGAAGTGTTTATCAATGCAGCCTTAACCGGCTATACATTTAAACTGATCATTGCTGTTGTTCTTACACCTTTAATTTACCTTGGGCATAAGCTAATTGATAAATACATTGGTGATGAAGAGGCGGAGGATATTATAAAAGATGCTGCGGAAGAATCATTGCACCATAGAGTGGGGGAGTAGGAAAGTACTATTTTTTCTCTTCCAACATTTTAATAAATTCAAGAGAAAATTTATACACATCACCAGGCCAGCGAGCCGACAAATAATTACCATCTCTCACCGTAAAACCTCTTTCCGGATGGTTAAGATCATCTCTTAACAATGGTGTTGGTCCTGTAAGGAAATTATTTTTATCAGACAATGCCGCTGTAACCTCATCTTGTACAGTAATTTCAGGATAGGTCAGATAATAATCTTTCAGCCATAATTTTGTCATATAAGGGCTTTTAGCCCAATTTACGTTTCAAATAATTCAAATTATTTAGACCTTAAAATCTGCTTGTAACTATTATCTATCAAGACTTTCAAATAATTTTAATTTTAATATTTAGGATGCAAGTGAAATTTTTTTTATAAAATCTGAAGCTGTTTTAAATTTCACCCCCGCTCTCCCATATCCAATTGTCGTATTATTACCCATATTTATCACAAATAAATGTCAATTTGTCGTTAAAATGAATACATTTGCAAAAACAAAATAAGAGATTTATTAAAATAAAAAAGAAAGGGAAAAATATATCAGATAGAAAATGATTCTGATTAACAAACAAATACATCTAAGTTACTTACATATATTTACAAATAAAAATATAACAAAATCATGAAAACAAAAATTACATCTACACTATTTATTGCTGTAAGTTTTTTATTTGCCGCAAATATTTCAAAAGCTCAAAACTGGCTAACAGCTGGTAATACTTTAACTGGAGGCACTTCATCAACACCAAACGAATGGTTCGGCTCTAGCAACCTTTATGATATAATTGTTAAAACAAATAATACTCAAAGAATGAGATTGTTATCTGGCGGTCATATTTTAATAGGCACTGGAACAGCAGCTACCTATCCCTTAACACTTAATGATTATACCAATGCTGGCACTTTAAGCTCAGGCGGTAACTTCGCTGTAAGTTTTCATAGTATTGTAGGAGGAGTTGCAATTGGTGGACAAGATATCAACAATAATGCTGCATTTGGAACAACAGGGTCAACTTCTGATATTCTTTTCGCAACATATAATGGCACCAGTTTTGATGAACGTTTACGTATCAAATCTGGTGGAAATGTTGGGATTGGGACAACCTCGCCAGCAGCACTATTAGATGTTAAAGGTTTTGTGAGAAGCCTCGCTGTTACTACCCTCGTTGCGCCAACTACCGGAAAGGGAGTCGAATTAGTTTACCGGGCGGATGGCGGAAATGATTTTGGTCTAATTCAAACATACGATAGGGGGGGGAGCGGTGCTTACAAACAAATGCGACTTGATGCGAGTTCGTTCGCATTCAGTTTTGGTAATGTAGGCATTGGAACAACGAGTCCCAGACAGAAAGTTGAAGTTATAGGTACAGTATATGTGAATAATGAAGGTTCGGGGGTTATTGTTGATGCTGCTGGTCAGAGCCGTGTTGGATTGATGAAATATTTCGGTACAGAAGCCGCTTTTACTCATGGAAACACTGTACCATTGCGCTGGGGGCAAGTAAATCAAGCTTCAGTTATTGGTGGTACTTTTACAGAACAAATGAGAATTGATAACAATGGCAACCTTGCCATTGGAACTACTACAGCTACTCATAAATTAGAAGTATTTGGAACTTCCCGTTTTTGGGGAGAGCAGACTGT
>JAIOQD010000687.1 GCA_021413595.1 Bacteroidota bacterium
GGACCTAAACCAATTATTCCAACTTTTATTTTTTGAGCAATAGCCATTATTTAAGCATTTTTAACTTCTTCTAATTGTTCCAAAAATGTTTCCACTTTGGTAATACTTTGTCCTTCACTAAAAAACCTTAAATCGCATAAATCCCCTTCAATAATCAATGCCGGAACTCCTGTTTCTTTTTTTAAACGATCAGGCATTCCAAATTTTGCATTTGAGTTATTGAAGCAGGTTTTAGAATCGTGATAAACGATACCATCAATTTTAAATTCTTTAAACCATTCAGCAAGCATTTTCATTTTTGCTTTTTCACTTCTATTTATAAAAATTTCGGTATAAGCTCTGGCTGTAGATTCCCATGGATTGTTTTCATCAAACTTATCAAACACCCAGCTACTGCAATAAGTTGAGGCTACCACAGCAGCACCGTTACTGGTAAATAAATCACTCATCATTCTGAGTTTCCCCCAAATAGGCATTCCTTCCCAAAAAATTCGGGTTTTAGCTTTAGGTAAAAAACCAATATTGTTTTTTACATTTTCTTCTAACTCCCCCAAAAGAGTAGTATAATAATCCTTCGCAATTTGAGTCCCTCTTAAAACTACTATTGGACCCATGTGAATTGTACCATCAAAAAAGCTTAAAGGAGCATTTGTTTCTGTTGAGGTTTTTAAAACTTTTTGCCAAAGTAATGTGGCCTCTTTACTCAACTTAACAACTTCTTTAAATTTATCCAAATCAAATTTATTTCCACTTACCTGTTCACAAACAGGTATCATCTTTTTAAATTGTTTAACAACCAAATCAACTTCATCTTGGGTTACTTCATCTAAATATCTTGGTGGTTGTATACCAACAATCGGACATTTAAATTCATCAGCAAAAAAAGTAAACCAATCTTCTACTTCTCTACATTGATTTGTATTGTATGCAATAATATCGGGTTTAGGATGCCCTTTCATTCCATAATGCGTTTTCAGAGGAGATTCATTTTTTAAATATGAACCAATGTCGGCAGTAGTATAAGAACAAACATGTCCCGAATAACCACATTTAATGGCCTCTGGGATAAAGTCCATTGCAGTACGGGTTGCCCCCATTAATGCTCCATGGTTTTCGGGGAAATATACTTCAAAACCAAACGAACGCAATAATTCTGCCGGCCCAACACTGGTGCACCATGCAATTTTTTTTTTGCCATTCTCCAATGAAAGAAAATATTCTCCCATTATTTTTTTCATTATTTCAGTTGACGCAATTTTATACATATCTCTTATACCTTATTTTTCAATTGTTCAAATTCAGACAGTCGGATTATGTATACTTCTTCATCTATATTATTATTTGCACCATATAAATTTTCTAAGTGTGCTTTATAAGCGCTCACAACGTTTTTGGGTGCAATTTTTAAGGAGGGGGTAATGGTGTTGTTTTCTATGGATAGTTCATCATCAATTATCATTGCAGCCTTTATTTTTGAAAATTTTTGTCCGATAGCGCAATTGGCGTCATTCAAACAACCTTGTAAACATTTTCCTAATTCGGAAAGACTACGAGGACAAAAACAACCGTTTTCGGGTGAAAGTTCATAATTAGGGTGCTCAATCATTTTTTTATTTGGAAATAACAATGCAACAGGATATTCTTGTCCATTTCCCACCACCAATGCAAAAGAAATATAATGACATTTTCCCTGAATAAGCATTTCCATTTCACTTGGTATTACTTTTTCGCCATTTACCAACTTAAACACTCGATCTTTACGTGTGATTAATTTTAATCCCGAAGGTGTGATTTCACCAACGTCACCAGTGCAATAAAAACCATCTTCTGTAAATGTTCCTTTGTTTGCCTCATCATTTTTGTAGTAACTGACCATTACATTAGGCCCTTTTACTTGAATTTCTCCATCTTCGGCTAAACGAATAGTTACCCCGGGAATTGGTTTTCCAACTATTCCAATTTCACGTTTTAATTTCGGGTCGGTTAGTGTGCAACATGGAGAAGTTTCTGTTAGCCCCCAGCCTTCTATAACCGGGATATTCTTTAATTCAAATTCATCAGACAAGTTTTTCGGAAGTGCAGCAGCAGCTGTAAAAACAAATTTTAAATCTGAATGAAAAAACAAGCTTTCTAT
>JAIOQD010000066.1 GCA_021413595.1 Bacteroidota bacterium
ATAAAATTAACTTCAGCCGAATTACTCAACAACAGCGAATCAGAAGAGATCACTTCAATTCCTTTATTGGATAAATAATTGGCGATCTCACTGCCATCGGTATTCTTACGCACCAATATAGCAATGTCCCTAAGCTGAAAATTTTGTATCAACAAATCCTGAATGATACAATAAGTGCGTTCTAAATTCTGCTCCCGCAAGCCTGTGGTGAGCGGAGTCGAACCATCTTCTTTTTCAGCATCCAAAAACTCAACCTGAACAAATCCGCCACTATTTTCAGGGTTAAAGCCCTGTTCTAATGTTTCATAAATACTTTTAAATTTTTCATTTAATTTATTGGAAAGCGTTCTGAAAATAGCATTGTTGAATTCTATGATCTCTCGTTTACTGCGATAATTTTTATCCAACACTTGTGGATTATGATTTCGCTTTAAGGCCTGTTCGCGTTCTAACACCAAAGGATTATTATTGTGTGCAAACACTTCGGGCAACAGAGCAAACTGTTCCACTTCACCTCCGCGCCAACGATAAATAGCTTGTTTGCCATCACCTACAAGCATTGTAAAATGTCCGCTTGCCAGCGAATTATCAATTAATGGCAACAGATTTTGAAATTGTAAAACAGATGTATCCTGAAATTCATCGATCAGATAATTATTATACCGCTCTCCCAAACGCTCATAAATAAAAGGGATTGGTTCATTCAATACGATCTTCGCAATTAATTTATTGAATTCCGAAATGTGTAAAATATTGTTTTGAGCTTTATACTCATTCAAAAGTTTTTCAATTTCATTCAATACCGCTAACGAATAAATAGTAGTATTTATTAACCTGAATAATGTTACTTCTTGTAAATTGTTTTGAATGAAAACTAAACCTTTATTATACAATTTAGTTAATGTATCTTTAATAGCATCAATCCCTGCTTTGTCAGATACTGTAGCTTTACCGGCATACCAACTATCCGAATCAATATTTTTTTGAATAGTAGCAGAGGGTGTTAATTTATCAAAACGTGACTCAGCCAGATAAGTAAAATATTTGCCTATTCCATTTGCTCCACCGGCAAATTTATCATGGTCAATACCCGAATCATCAATACATTTTAATCCTTCTTTTCCACAACCGTTTATAAACACTTCAAATTTTTTGATCTCTGCCTGTATGGTATCTTTTATTTTAAAAAAATCACTAACGCTTAATTGCCTTAGTTTTTCTATATGTACAGCACCATCTTCGGTCAACAGGTTTTTAGCAAAATATTTCAGATCATTTTCAATGTGCCAGCTTTTTTCATCATCGGTTTTACTTTCAGTAAATTCTACTAAAGCCTTTGTCAACGTTTCATCCGTTCCTATTTGCGCTATTAATAAGTCGATCGCTTGCGTCAGCAGTTTATCATCGTCCATTTCCAACTCAAAACTCATTGGTATTTTAAGATCGAATGCAAAGGTGCGTACTATCTTATGTACAAAACTGTCGATGGTCCCGATGGCAAAATCAGAATAATTATGTAACACCTCCGTAAGCACATTGTTGGCTCGTTTTCGAATGATGGTATCGTCCACCTGTTGGCGGAAATTTAATTTTTTATGCTTTTTTAATTCGGCAAGTAATGTTTTTGTGCCTCCCGAAAGTTGGGTATAATCATCCTGAGAAAGCTCTTTCAAGGCTTTGATGATCCGCTCTTTCATTTCAGATGCAGCCTTATTGGTGAAGGTAACCGCTAAAATATGACGATATGCTTTGGGAGGATTGGACTCATCGTTCAATGCCAAGGCAAGGTACTCTTTCACCAATGTGAATGTTTTTCCTGATCCGGCTGATGACTTATATATGGTAAAGTTTTTATCTGACATTTTAATATGATAGTTGAAATTTTCGGAATTGATTCTTTAATAAATAGAATTATTTTCCCTTGTTTAAAGAAGAATAAAAATTAAAATTCATTTGGGCGTTCCAATTCTAAAAAAAGAATTGGCGGGCTTTCTGCTTCAATCTTTTCTAAACAGAAAAGGATTTACGCTGCAATCCCTAACGCAACAATAACTATTCTTGAGGATTTTAAAATTACACATTTTTTTAGTTTTACTATTGTCATTCCTAATCAAAATAAGAAAACGAATTTACGAATTACTTGTTTTTTGCACTTCCGTTTCGTAAATTCGTACTGTTACTTATTCGTAACCATAGCTATGAAAACAATTATTACCTTTTTTAGTATTATGTTAATTTTCTCCGGGCATTTTTTGTATGCCCAGGAAACCAATATTGTACCGGGCAATCTTTTGGTTATGGTTAATTCAGAAGCTGCGGCCATAAAGCTTTCCCACGATCTACAATTTGTTAGTGGACTTAAAACGGACTTTAAAGTGAAGCGCCTTCTTTCAAGATCAATGCATATTTATTTGTTTGATTTCAACTCGGCCTCTATTAATAATGCTGAAATGCTTAATGCTGTGAGGCGTAGTACTTTAGTAAAAATTGCGCAATTTAATCACACGTTCACAGAACGTGCCACCCCTAACGATCCTCAGTTTGGGCTGATGTGGGACATGAAAAACACCGGACAAAGTGGTGGTACGCCTTTGGCAGATATTCAGGCAACAGAAGCCTGGGACATTACTACCGGTGGATTAACCGCTCAAGGTGATACAATTGTGGTTGCTGTTATTGATGGTGGGTTTGATCTGAATCAACAAGATTTAAATTTCTGGAAAAACCGTGATGAGATACCCAACAACAGTATTGATGACGATAACAATGGCTATATAGATGATTATGATGGATGGAACGGTTCTAACGCCACAGACAACTTTTCAGTTGCAAGCCACGGAACACACGTATCAGGAACTGTTGGCGCCAAGGGTAATAATGGAATTGGGGTAACGGGCGTAAATTGGAATGTTAAAGTAATGCCAGTATCCTATGGTTCATCCGGTGGAGGCTTTGAAGCAAATGTGGTGTCATCTTATGCTTTTGTGATGGATCAGCGAAGGGAATACAACGAAACCAATGGTGCAAAAGGTGCTTTTGTGGTTTCAACAAACTCTTCTTTTGGTGTTAATAATGGTCAACCAACTGCCTATCCCCTTTGGTGTGCAATGTATGATTCCCTAGGTGCTGTGGGTATTTTAAGTGCAGGAGCAACTGCTAATGCGAATTTTAACGTTGATGTAACAGGCGATATCCCAACAGCTTGTGAAAGCGATTGGCTTGTTACAGTTACCAACACCACTAATACCGATTCAAAAAACAGCAGTTGCGGATACGGTGCCACCACTATTGATCTGGGGGCTCCCGGTACAAGCATTACCTCCACTTACCCTTCCAATTCTTATTCATCCATTTCGGGAACATCAATGGCTACGCCACACGTAGCTGGTGCCATAGCCTTAATGTATTCGGTTTTTTGCCCACAATTTATTGCCAATTACAAAGCTGATCCTGCAGGTATAGCACTGATGGTTAAGGATTCCTTGTTAGGCGCGGTGGATGTGATCGCATCTATGAGTTCAGGAATTACGGCTACCGGTGGGCGGTTGAATTTATTTAAAGCCGTAAAATCAATTCAAAACTATTGTTCATTTGTTTCTGTTGGAATTATAGACCCATCAGATGATTCTTTTGAAATTACAAACATTTACCCAAACCCGACCACCAAAACACTAAATATTGTTTACAATAGCTCTCAGTTTCCGGGTAACCTAATATCTATTGGACTTGTTAATGTTTTAGGCCAGGAAGTAAAAAACATTAAAATGGAAAGCAACACCAAAGGGATACAGCATATTAGTATGGATCTTAATGCAATAGAAAAGGGGATTTATTTTGTCAGGATCAATGGCAACAATAAAAAATCTAATACTGTTAAGGTTGTTGTTTATTAGTACCCCAAAAATCAAGGACTAAAAAAAACCTGCTTTTACCCTGATATACAACTCAAAACAAATTTTGAACATTTGTTTCATACCTCATAACATTCAGAACACAGCAAACCAACTTTTCAAACCGCTGCATTTCAGCTACTTATCCATTTTTGTCGCGTTTTTTTTCGTTGAAACGAAAAAAATGTCGTACTTTTGTCCCTCTTTACAAAACCCAAAACTAAAAAAGCAATAAAAATGAAAAAAACCTTACTCACTTTATGTACTGTCGGTTTGTTTAATTTCGCAAATGCGCAGGTAAGTGCCTACACTTTTGCCGGTTCTACCGGAACGTATACCGCAATTTCAACAGGTACCTCAATTGCAACTGGTACTCAGGATGACAGCGTTATTTCTGCAAAACCAATTGGGTTTACTTTTAATTATAATGGTACCAATTACACCACATTCGGAGCCAGTATAAATGGTTGGATATCGCTTGGTTCAACAGTACCGACTAACAGCTATACGCCAATCAGCACAGGAACAACCAATAATATTATTTCTGCATTGGGTAAAGATCTCCAATTAGGTTACACTGCTGCAGGTGCTTATACATCAGGAAGCAATACAATTACAATGGCTGCTGGCGCAACTGCAGGTTTTGTTGTTGGAGATGTTTTTATTACAGGTTCAGGATTTCCAGCAGGCACCGCTGTAACTGCAGTTGGAGCAACAACTCTTACTGCATCTGCAAATGCAACTACAACAGGAACAGCCGGTACTTATACTGTTTTAGGGAATATTCAATATTTAATGGCAGGAACAGCTCCTAACAGAACTTGTACTATTCAATGGACACGTGCCCGCAGATATGGTACTTTGGCTACAACTGGTCAAAATAATCTTTTTAATTTCCAGATTAAACTTACCGAAACAAGCAATACTATTTCCTTTGTATATGGTATATTTCTGACCAACGCTACTTCAAGTAAATATGAGGTTGGTCTTCGTGGAAATGCCAGCACAGATTTTAATAATAGAAAAACAAGTACTAACTGGGCTGCAACAACAGCTGGTACACTTAAAACTGATACCTGCTCCCTTACAACAACTGTTAAACCTGCATCAGGACAAACCTTTACATGGACTCCTCCACCAGTTTGTTCCGGTCCTTCAACAACTCCAGTAGCTTCAGCACCAACAGGAGTGTGTAGCGGTGTAAGTTTTGATCTGGTATTAACCGGATACACTCCAAATGTTTCAGGTCTTACTTTTCAGTGGCAATCATCAACTACATCAGGGGGAACATATACAAACATTCCATTGGCTACTACTACAACTTTTGCTACAACACAAACAGCTACAATGTACTATAAATGCGAGGTTACCTGCAGCGGTGGAACAGCAGTGCCTTCAAATGTTGTAACTGTAACTTTGAATGCGCCTTCGGCTTGTTATTGTATCCCAACTTCTTCAAGTTGTACTAGTGATATGATGACCAATGTAACTATTTCTACAATTAACAGCACAACAACATGTTCTCCTGCCGGTTACGGAACTTACACTACTCCAACAGCAACTTTAAATCTAGGAGTAAATTACCCTATTTCAATTAGCATCAGTTCAGGATTTACAGAGCATGCATCAGTTTGGATTGATTACAATCAAAATGGAACTTTCGATGCATCTGAATTTACCTCAATTGGTAGCAGCACAGGAACTCCAATTACTTCAAGCATAACAATTCCTGGAACCGCCACCTTGGGTTCAACAAAAATGCGTGTCAGATTAAAATACAGTACCGCTTTAACCGCTGCTGATGCTTGTTTAGGATACTCATTTGGCGAAACAGAAGATTATGCAATAACAATAGGTGCAGGAACAGCATGTTCACCCCCCCCAACTGCCGGCACAGCTTCCGTTTCTAATGATACTGTTTGTGGTGGTGAAAGTTTTAATCTTATTTTAACAGGTTATACTTCTGGTGTTACAGGCATTACATTTCAGTGGCAATCTTCAACCACTTCCGGTGGAACATATACTGACATTTCAGGTGCAACTACATCAACTTACGCAGCCACACAAACAGCTACAATGTATTATAAATGCATGGTTAGTTGCAGCGGTGGAACTGCAGTGGCTTCAACTCCTATAGCTGTAATTCTTAAACCACTCATACAGTGCTACTGTATTTCAACTGCAACAGGTGTATCTGATGAAGAAATATTTAATGTTACTGTAGGAACATTAAATAACACCTCAACTTGTACAACAACTGGTGGGCCAGGTTCTGTTTTGAAAATGTATTCGAATTATACTACTGTTGCTGCTCCACTTCTTTCAAGAACTGCTGCTAATACTTTTTCTGTTACTATCGGAACTTGTGGAACAACAGCTTATACCAGTGCTTTTAAAATATTTATTGATTATAATCAAAATGGATCTTTTGCTGATGCAGGAGAAGCAGTTTATAAATCAGATACGGCTACTGCTTTAACATATACAAAAACGGGCAGTTTTACGGTTCCTACGTCTGCAGCAAGCGGGAATACATTGATGAGAGTTGTGAATACAGAAACCGACTTTGCTCACACAATAGACTCTTGCGGAACTTATGGTTATGGTGAAACCGAAGACTATTTAGTGAATATACCTTCTCTTGTTGGAATTGAAGAAAACGAGTTACTTAATACTATTTCGGTTTATCCAAACCCAACAACAGGTTTATTTAATATCACAACAAGTAATGCGAACTTTACTCAATTGACTATCAGTGTAATTGATATTCAAGGCAAAGAAGTGTTCAATACTTCAGATAAAAATTACTCTGTTAATTATAACAAACAAATTAATTTAGAAGGCTTAGCAAAAGGTATTTATTATATCAAACTAAATACAGGAGCTGGTGTTAAAATTCAAAAATTAATTATTCAGTAATTATTTGAAGTAGGTTAAAGAAAAGGCCCATTCTTCGCTGAAGAATGGGCCTTTTTTAATGCCTTCGTTTTTTAACTTTCCGTTTGAATTATATATTCTACATTTTTTCAAACATCTTCAAACACAAATTTTCCTGCCGGGT
>JAIOQD010000688.1 GCA_021413595.1 Bacteroidota bacterium
TGCACTTCAAGAGCCAGATTTTATTATTCAAGGCCTTTATATCACCGCTTATTCTTCTATTGAAGGAAATGCCGCAGAAAACATTAAACTTCAAAAAAAGCGATCAGAAAACATTATTAAAGCATTAGCAAAACTTCAAAAGGATGGTGTTGTAACTACTATAAAAACGGATGATTCCTGGTCTCTGTTTCAAATGAGCATGGAAGGGGGAACCTACGATACTTTAGCCAAAATGACCAAAGAACAGGCTATAAACGAAATCAATTCCAAGCCGGGATTATCAGTAGAATTAGAACCTTTTTTGGCGAAACAGAGATTTGGAGAAATTGTGATGGATGTTACTTATGATATTGCAGGACCGAAAGAGCAAAAATTTTCGGTAAGTAAATTTAATCAGGCTTCGAAAAAAGCCGACATCAATCAATCATATAAAATTCAATATTACATAGGAGAGCAGATCCGTAAAAAAAAATATACACCTGAGGCATTCAGCAAAATGGAAATTCCTTATAAGGTAAAGTATTCGGGATTATTGAACAATCAAGTAGTATTGCGCTACATGGCCAATAAAAATAAATTAGAAGAGGAGGATCAAAAAGAGATGAACAAACTTTATGTACTTGATCCTTCAAACAATTACATCGATTTTAATTCTTTACTGTGTTCGGTAAAGCTGGATAGTTCTGTTGGTGATTCTAAAGAAAGAACTATTATTCAAAAACGTATTGATGCGCTTTACAAAACGGATGTGCCTAGAAAATATCTGGATGCTTTGAATATCGAATGGCAATTTAAAATTATTGACGCAATGGATACCGTAGAAGGTTCAGAACTTATAATTCAAGCATGTACCGAAAAAGTGAAATCCTTTTACAATTTAAAAGAAGCAAGTTGGCAAAACAATTTAAAGCTATCATACATATTTGCCCGCTTTAAAGATTACAAATTTGCAGCCAATTTATTAGCAGATTTCATAAAAAAAGACACTCCTAATGAACAAGTATTATTTGCTTACATTTCATATTGTGCAAAAATGCCGGAATTGATCAAATCCCGCTTGTTTGTGACAGCCTTAGAAAAAGCAAAAAAATCTGATCCTGAACGATATTGTAAATTATTTGGCGAACCTAATTTAACTTTTCAGGTATTTGATAACCCCTTTGTAAAAGAAAATTATGCTAATTCGAAGTGCAATTAGTTCCACAAAAAATGAATGAATTTTACACCCCATAGGAACTTGCATTCTATGGGGTTAATTTTGGGGCAACGTTTTTTTAACCTGAGTTCGATTAATAAATAATGGTTATACAGTCTCTAAACAATAATGAAATCAAGTAAAGAAGCTAACGCACATATTTCGACAAGCTCAATATGACCTTGCGCGCAGCCAAGACCTTGGCTGAGTATGAAATTCATAAATATGGAATTTACGAAGGACTTAAACACTTCTCTTTTCAGGCATTTGTGTTGTTTTTAAAATCGAACTCAGGTTTTTAGTATTCAATCAAAAGGGAATACTAGTTAACCATTCTTCAACATTAAAACTTCTCAAATACTCCCAATCCAAACAACGCAAAATCATATTTTATCGGATCCTTCTTATCAAATTTTCTCAAGGTTTCAGTTATCTCTTCCACTGCTTTCCAATCATTCTGTTCACGCTTCAACAAACCTAACTTCCTTCCTACATTTCCGGTATGCACATCCAACGGCAACATTAATTCTGAAGGAGAAATCGATTTCCAAATGCCAAAATCCACTTTTCGCTTATCCGAACGAACCATCCAACGCAAAAACATATTCAATCTTTTGGCAGAAGAATTTGCT
>JAIOQD010000689.1 GCA_021413595.1 Bacteroidota bacterium
TGGTTTAAAACCAAACCCAATGCTATTCTTACTTCAGTGGGTATACTTACTACCGGTTTTGATGAACCTACTGTAGAAACAATTATTTTAAACCGTTCCACTAAATCCCTTACATTGTTTTACCAGATGATAGGGAGGGGATCGCGAATACTTCCAAATAAATCGGAATTTACTGTTATTGATCTTGGCAATAATGCATTGCGTTTTGGGCTCTGGGATTCATATATCGATTGGCAAGCAATATTTCGTGCGCCTGATTATTATCTTCAAAATCTATCCACTGATGTTGAAATTGAACGTCAGTTTAAATATGTTATGCCGGCCGAACTTCGTGAAAAATTTAGTAAGTCCGAATCAGTTGAGTTTAATATTAAAGAAGAATATGCACTTTTAACCAAACAGGGGCTGCGTCCAAAAATGGCTATTGAACACTCCATTGAGCAGCACGCAAAGATATGTGCTGAAAATAGTAGCGATTATTTTGAGGCCATGGAACTCGCTAAACTTTTGGAAGAAGATATTAAATACAGAGTAAAGCGCTACTCCTATTGTATTTGCAAGAGTACCGACAATTATGTGTTTTGGCTTCAGGAGGACTATAAACGTAAGCTTAGCCTGAATCTGAATCGGAAATTTATGAGTATTGAATAAAGAATATTTCACGAAAAGACGCAAAGACGCAAAGTTTTGATTTCCAGCTATTTGCTTTTTTGCGGCTTTGCGTCTTTGCGTGAATTGAATTTTTAGAACCGCCCTTAATTTCTATATTATTTCAAAAGCTTTACTTTTTCTGAATAATATTTTAAAGCTTCTTTTATTAGATCAGGACTGGCTGTTTTATTTATTTCGTATTTTCCTATGGCAGGAATCAATGAAAAATTTATCAATGTATTTTCATTTTTTTTATCATGAAACATAAGTTCTATCATTCGGTCAAAATCCGTTTTTTTTAATTGAACAGGTTCATACAATGATAATATAAAGGTGGTTATATCTTCTAATGCGTCATTCGGAAGGTTCACAATCCGATTCGACAAATATGCTTCACATATCATTCCAATAGCTATTGCTTCTCCATGTAGCAATTGTTTGCTGATATTTTGCTTCGACAAAAAATGAGATTCAATTGCATGGCCGATGGTATGCCCAAAATTTAGGGCTTTTCGGTTGTTTTTTTCAAAAGGATCTTCTTGTACAATTTTATTTTTTATATGAATTGATGTTTCAACTAAAGCATCAATTTTTTCAAAATCAAAGATATCCGCTTCTTTAATTTTTTTCCAATAAATGTCATCGACAATTAATGCATGTTTGATCATTTCGGCAAAGCCTGATAATAGTAGTCTTTCATCCAATGTTTGCAGGAAAGTTGTATCAATAAACACTGCAGAAGGATTGCTGAACAAACCTATTTCATTTTTTATATTATTTAGATCCACTGCCACTTTGCCTCCAATAGAAGCATCAACCTGGGAAAGCAATGTAGTGGGGATATTTATAAAACCAATTCCACGTTTAAAAACCGATGCAATAAACCCTCCCATGTCACCAATTACTCCTCCACCAAGATTTACGATCAGCGATTGTCTATCAGCACCATAATCACTTAATGTTGCCCATATTTGGGAACAAATTTCAATGTTTTTACTGCTTTCACCACTTTCAATTTCAATGATCTCTGCATCTTTAAAAGCAGGAATATGAGCAGCCATCTGGGGATAACAATATTCCAAGGTTTTTTCATCCACCAATATAAATAGTTTTGAATACCTGCTTTTATTTGCTTTTAGAAATCGATTAATCTCTTTAGCAATGTCTTTAGATATAAAAATCGAATAATCGGATGCCTTAATTTCTATCATAAACTATTATTTGATGGAGCAAATATAGTGAAAATGATACCGCTCCCCTCAATCCTCATCCCTCACAAAAAATTCGGGATGACATTGCCTACAAACATTGCCTGAGCAAAACAATTTACCATCAATTCCGAATTTAACTCAAATTAAGGCTTATTAATAAAATGGGCTTCGGTATATTTTTTAAAGTTGTCCAAAATGGATTGCCATCCGCCAAATTGTAATTCAAGAGAATTTTCGCTTTCAGCCTCAAATGTTTCAACAACCTTTGTTTTTCCATTCTGCGATGTAAAAGATATTTTCACCTTTCTATCATCCTCAAGCGTATATTCAATAAGTTCATTAGTTTTTACATTATCATAAACACCAATAAAATCAAAGCCTTCAGTCCCATCTTTTGCTTCCATCCTTGATAGGAATTTACCTCCGATCCTAAGATCATTTTCAGCTTTTGTGGTATGCCAATCATCCGATGCATTATTCCATTTAGTTATAGCAGTAGGATTCGTCCAATTTTCCCATACCATTTCAATTGGTGCATCAACTATTACTTCCACTGTTATTAAGGATTTTTTTATATTCATTCGATAATTTTATTTTGATTTTTCTACACAATTAAACATCCATTGTACTCCAAATTTATCGGTACAGCTCCCGTAATATGCACCCCAAAACATTTCTTGCAGTTCCATTGTTACTTTTCCCCCTACTGACAGGCCATCAAAAAGCTTTTTTGTTTCAGTCCGGGTATCGGGTTCAAGGTTGATATATAAATTGTTACCGAAATTCACTGTAAAGCCCATTGATTCCGGAGCGTCAGTTCCCATTAAAATGTGACCTCCAAGAATTTGAAGTTCAATATGCATAATTAAATTTTTATCAGCTGCTGCAATCTCTGGCATTCCTTCTGAAGCGGGTATATCTCCTAAGCGGGCAATTCCTGCTCCACCAAATTCTCCACCAAACACAAATTTGTAAAAATTAAATGCTTCCTCAGTATTTCGAGAAAAATTAAGGTAAGTGCTTACTCTTGACATGTTTTACACTTTTTTAGTTTATAAAAATTATTTAATCAATTTTATTCACGTTTAGAATCTGTTTAAAATTTAACAACATATTTTGTTATTGAATCTATTGCTTCATTTCTAATTTCTGTTGAAACTAGTTCCGGCTGTGTCATCCCGAACTTTTGTGACCTGTTCTTCGCAGCAGAAGGGATCTTCTTCTTATGAAAAATATTGCTAAAACCATGAACAAGATCCCTCTTGGCGAAAAGCCAATTCTTTCTTCAGAGAAGAACAGGTCAGAGAAGAACATTGTCTGTAAATAGGGTTTTTATTCACAATTTAAAGATTATTTAGAAACTAAAGGTAATGATAGAATTAATTTTGAATAAATTTTAAACAGGCTCTAAGTTGAAGCAGAATAAAAAATTAATTGAATGGTATAAATTCAACCGATAAAAAAATAATTGAATTAGGCACTTTGCAAATAATTATTTTAACTGAACTCAGGCTAAATCGTACGAATGTCATACTTAGCCTGTTGAAGTATATGGGGAGCCCCAGGCACACCTTTCGACAATCTCTGGCTGACAGCACAAGCTGCGATATAAAGCATTAGTGTTTGCATTATTCATTAAGCGCCTAATTCAAAAAAATAATTTTATTGTCATCTAAAATTGAAATATGGTATTACAAGTTGTATTTCAAATTTTATAATAAAGACCCCATAATCGCTTCAGCTACAATTAGATCCTGAGGAGTAGTGATTTTAATATTTTCGCGATTGCCTTCAATCAAATTTATTTTTTCTCCTATTGCTTCCAATACACTTGCATCATCAGTAAATGATTGATTGTATTCTTGTAAAAAGGCTTTCTTTATCAGGCTTGATTGAAAACATTGGGGAGTTTGAACAATAAAATAGCTGCTGCGGTCAACCCCCTTATTATTATTGTTTTTTAGTTCCCGTATTGATTCATTTATTTGAATTGCCGGGCTTGCATTGCCTTTTAGTTCGGCAGTTTCAAAGGTATTTAGGATTGTTTGTATATTAACTAATGGACGGGCAGCATCATGAATTCCTACAACAGCATTTTCGGGGACAAGGCTTAATCCATTTTTTACAGAATTAAAGCGGGTTTCACCACCTTCTGCCAGTTGGAAAGGAATTGTAAAATTGTATTTTTTGCAAAGTGTTTTCCATTGTTTTCTATAGGGTAATGGAAGTACCAGAATAATATTTATTGTAGGGATTGCCTTTAGAAATATTTCAATAGAATGCATCAATATCGGTTTGCCTTGCAGTTCAAGGAACTGTTTTGGAATAGCAGTATTCATGCGTTTCCCACTTCCTCCGGCAACTATGATGATGTGTTTTTTCAAGAGGTTTATTGGTTTTTTTCTTCTCCGAAAGGTAATAAAAAAATGGTTAATAGTTATTGAACTTTTCAACAACTATTAACCATCATGCAATAATACAATGCTGATTAAATAATTAACATCGCATCACCATAAGTATAGAAGCGATATTTTTCTTTAATAGCTTCTTTATATGCTTTTATCATTAGATCGTAACCACCAAATGCACATACCATCATGAAAAGTGTTGATTCCGGGGTATGGAAATTAGTGATCATACAATTTGCAACGCTAAAATCGTATGGAGGGAAAATAAATTTGTTGGTCCAGCCATTGTATGGTTTCAAGTAACCATCGGTGCTTACGGATGTTTCAATGGCACGCATGGTAGTAGTTCCAACGGCACATACTTTCTTTTTTGCTTCACGTGATTTATTAACGATAGCACAAGCGGTTTCCGGAATAATTACCTGTTCGGAATCCATTTTATGTTTTGTCAGATCTTCCACTTCTACTGTACGGAATGTTCCCAAACCAATGTGTAATGTAACATTAGCAAAGTTTACACCTTTTAGTTCCAATCGTTTTAATAACTCACGGCTAAAATGCAAACCGGCTGTTGGAGCAGCTACTGCTCCTTCATTTTTTGCAAATACTGTTTGGTAACGTTCTTTATCTTCTTCAGTTGGAGAACGTTTAATGTATTTTGGAAGAGGAGTTTCGCCCATATCGTTTAATGTTTTACGAAACTCTTCGTAAGAGCCATCAAACAAGAAACGCAGTGTACGACCACGTGATGTAGTATTATCAATTACTTCAGCTACTAAGGTATCGTCATCGCCAAAATAAAGTTTGTTACCAATACGTATTTTGCGGGCAGGATCAACTAATACATCCCACAAACGGCTCTCAGCATTAAGTTCACGTAATAAAAACACTTCTATTTTAGCGCCTGTTTTTTCTTTATTTCCATACATACGGGCAGGAAACACTTTGGTATCGTTTAAAACCATACAATCGCCATCATTAAAATAGCTCAATACGTCTTTAAATGCTTTGTGCTCAATCTTACCTGTTTTACGGTGTATTACCATTAACCGTGCTTCATCGCGAACTTTGGCAGGGGTTTCAGCTATTAATTCTTTTGGAAGGTTGAATTTGAATTGTGA
>JAIOQD010000690.1 GCA_021413595.1 Bacteroidota bacterium
TGATGTATTAAAATTAAAGTTTTTGAGTTTGGTTATACGAAACGGAATAATGTAAATGTGTATTTACATTTGAATTTAGTGTATTGTCCGCTGGTTGTTGAAGAATTTTGTAGCTGTAAATGCTACCTTGAAGGAGTACAAGTACTTTAATCATTCTTAGCGGTTTTAGGAATAAATGATCAGATCATTCATTCTTTTAGGGTGTTCACTAAATTTATTTGCGAAACAAAAGTAATATGGTTGATTGGGAAAACCAAGACATTTTTATGGAATCCATTGAATGCCAAAAGGATAACTGTATTTATGGTAAAGGACAGTTTTTTAGTCTTCTTATCCAAGGTAAATTAGGAGAAAAATTTTGTTTTTCATTTATTTGACGGAGTCGCGCTTATAACACATTAATTATCAATAAGGTACGCGTATTGATTACTTGAAAATACAAACTCCTATTCATACCAAAGAAAAATTTCTTCTCCAATGGCATCCACAAGCCCCTGATCAGCGGACTTTTCCAATTTCCATCCATCAAGGCTTGAATGAATAAATCCAAGAGAGTTGCCATTGAGGATAATTTCGAGATCATAACACACCTCTTCCCGGCAACTGGAGGGAATTGGAATAGCTTCGCCCTTATACCTGACTCCCAGATATATTATATCGATGGGAATATGCTCTGTTTTGTATGAAACCTTTTCTTGAAAACTCATGATGAAAATTTATTTTTAATTAAATACTCGAGAGTCTGTTTTATAAAATCACCTTTATGATACAAAACTATTTATAGCGTTCACAAAAAAGGATGTGCTCAATCAAGTAATCTGGTGATCTTTGGCATTATTGGTGAATGGCATTATTTTTAGAAAAAAATTGAAAGAAGCTAACCCTACATGATGTTCAGGAGTGCACATCATGACCTCTGGAAGAATAAATGATATCAATAGTTTAAAAAAATCAACAGATAATCTGGCAGCTCTCTCAGAAAACCATATACAATACTATAAACAAGCCAGTGATGGTCATCATAAATAAGCAAAAGATTATTTATTACTTTTGGTTAACAATAAAACAAAAACACAATCATTGAATTTTACAGAATATATTCAATCATCCATCTCTAAGGAAATAATTCATAATGAATTGGAACATTCATTTATTTATTTCAAAAATTTAAATTCAGGTTTAAAACAACGTTTCGTTGAACGCACTTCTATTTTTATAGAACAAAAAAAATTTGTTGCCCGCCAACATTTGGAGATGACGGATACGATCCGGATCATAATTTCTGCATGTGCTATTCAGGTTACTTTTGGATTGGACACTTATACTCTTGATACGTTTGAGTATGTTGTAATATACCCCGATGTGTATGAATCACCTATCACCAAGCAGATGCATAAAGGCGAAACAAATCTGAATGGTTTTATCTGCCTCAGCTGGAAACATGTTTTGGCCGGTTTAGAAAACCCACGCGACAATTACAACTTGGGAATACACGAGTGGACACATGCTTTGCGATTTAATGGTATTAATTATGATCAAACCGATTATTTTTTTGATGGATATATAAACAAGTGGGTGGCTAATGCTATACCTGAATTTTCTATTTTAAAAAAAGAAAAAAACAGTATATTCAGGCATTATGGAGCCACAAATATCCATGAATTTTTAAGTGTATGCACTGAACATTTTTTTGAATCACCTGATGAATTTAAATTAAAAGCTCCTGAGCTTTTTGAACAAATGTGTATTTTATTAAATCAGATACCAGGTATTGATAAATCAACACAAATAGGCGTAAGGAATGTTTTACTTGGTGTCAATGATTTTTCTGTGAACGTGCAAGAAGCTCCACTTTTAAATATGGAAGCTTCCTTTTTCAGAACTGTATTGAATAT
>JAIOQD010000742.1 GCA_021413595.1 Bacteroidota bacterium
TCAATTTCAAAAATGGCAACAGTTAACTGCTTGCCGGCTGCCAACTTTAGCTCTACGGATGTATGTTTAAGTCAAACCATGAATTTTATTGATTTGTCGATAGTGCCTGATGATACCATTAATAGCTCAATGCCCGATGATTCAATTACGGGTTGGTCCTGGAATTTTGGTGATGGAAGTACTTTAAGCAGTATTCAAAATGCAAGTCGTACTTATACAATTGCGGGAGCATATACTGTTTCTTTGATCGCAACTAGCCATAATGGATGTAAAGACACAGCTATTAAAAGCGTGAATGTGCACCCTTTACCTGTTGCAAAATTTAGCACTACGAATGTGTGTGATGGTACTATTGTTCCTTTTACAGATCAATCTACTATACTTGCTCCTGATCTGATACAATCCTGGGAATGGAATTTTGGTGATGGAAGCCCTGTTTACAATAATCAAACTACGTCACATCCGTATTCCTCGAAAGGTTCTTATGCTGCTAAATTAGTAGTGGTGTCTAATTTTGGATGTGCTGATTCAATTACTAAAACAGTAATTGTTCACCCTAATCCCACAGTAGAATTTACTGCACCTGATACTTCAGGATGTGCGCCTTTGTGTATTTCTTTCCTGGATCAATCTTTTATTACACTACCAAGTACTATTATGCAATGGGAATGGAATGTAGGTGATGGAAGTGCAGTAAGTTATTCGCAAAATTTTGATCATTGTTTTCCTAATCTATCTGTTGGTTCAGCTGAATATTATTCTATTATCTTAACGGTTACCTCTGATAGTGGCTGTTTTGCCACTATGACTAAAAATAGTTATATCAGTGTTTTTCCAAATCCCGTTGCCGATTTTTATACTCAACCAAGTAAAACAAGTTTTTTAACTCCTTTTGTAGAAATTACAGATGCATCTGCCGGAGCTGATTTTTGGGCTTGGGATTTTGGAGATCAGGTGATTTCGTCCATGTCCAATCCCGGTTCTCATACATACGCAGATACAGGAACGTACCTAATTACTTTGGTTACATCCACTCAATATGGTTGTTCCGATACGGCAAATAAAACGGTAGTAATAGAACCAGATTTTGTGTTTTATATTCCAAGTGCTTTTTCACCCAATAATGATATTCACAATAAAACATTTAGTGGAAAAGGTATTTATATAAAAGAATATGAAATGACGATATTTGACAGATGGGGAAATCTTATTTATAAAACTACAGATATAAACCTTCCTTGGGATGGGAAATTAAAGAACAGCAGTCAACTTGCGGAAGGAGATGTGTACGTATATTCGATCAAAATTATTGATATTAGAAAAGACGAACACTTTTATAAAGGAATTGTTACGTTATTACGTTAAGAGTTCCAGTTCACTGTGAAAATATCAATCTTCTTTATTAATTGTTAAATACGAATTCCAATAATCAAAATGTCATCCACCTGTTCAGCATTTAAACTCCATGCATCCATAACATTGCTTAACAATTTTTCTTGCTCCTGCATTGATTTATTTTGAATCTCTACTAATAATTTTTTGAATTTTTTTGTTGTGAATTTCTTCCCTTTTTCACCACCAAACTGATCAGCATAACCATCTGTGAAAATATAAAAAGTATCACCTGGTTTCAATTGTATTTCATGTGTTTCAAAAGACTGATTGTTTTCGGTGAAACCACCAATTGCATTTTTTGTTGCTTTTATTTCTTCTATTTCAGAGCTATCCTTACGGATAAGCAGAAATGGCCTGTTGGCACCGGAATATAACACTTTGTTGTTTTGCAGATCGATAGTACAAAAAGCAATGTCCATTCCATCGCGGGTTGAATTATCATTTTGTGATTGGTGAAGTGTTGTTTTGATTCCTTTGTTTATCAACATTAAAATTTCCCCGGGGATTTTACTTTGTTGTACTGCATCGTGCAATTTTTCAGAACCGATCATACTCATAAATGCTCCAGGTACTCCATGTCCGGTACAATCGGCAGCAGCTATAAAAAAAACTCCTCCTAACTTCCCCCAAGGGGAGGGATTTCTATCCATTGTGCTGTCTGTTTGCCTTGTTCCTTGGCTAGCTTCCCTTTTGGGGAGGTCGGGAGGGGCTTTGAAGAAATAAAAATCTCCGCTAACTATGTCTTTTGGCTTATAAAGCACAAAGCTGTGAGGAAGGATGGAATAAATTTCATTTTTATCCGGTAATATCGCTTGTTGTATGCGTTTAGCATAATTGATACTATCTGTTATCTCATGATTTTTTTGAACAATTTCAGAATTAGCTTCTGTCAATTCTTTTGTACGCATTGTTACCTGATCTTCCAGAATTTTTTTTTCTTCATTCAGTTTACGTTCCCTCCATTTGATATAACCAAAAACAACCATGATAACAAATAGTAAACAAAGAATATAAAATATATTTGTACGCCAAAAAGGAGGCGTGATTATTATTCGAATGGACGCACCTTCTTCATTCCATACTCCATTATTATTAGATGCTTTAACTCTGAAGATATATTCACCAGGGTCAAGGTTAGTGTAACTTGCATAACGCCTGTTGCCCACATGTATCCATTTATCATCAAACCCTTCCATCATAAAAGCATATTGATTTTTAGTTGACTGAGCATAATCCAATGCAACAAATTCAAATGAGAAGAAACTTTGTTTGTAAGAAAGAACCAGCTCAC
>JAIOQD010000743.1 GCA_021413595.1 Bacteroidota bacterium
ATGGAAATACCTCTTTTTCTGTTTCAGTTACTGCAACCTTCACAAGTACAGGTTGTACAGGAACAGCTTCGGCAGCAGTTCAGGTTAACAAGCGACCGGAAGCTACATTAGTGGACTTAGTGAATACCCCTGAATTTATTAATTGTAATGGTGGTATTTTTTCATTATCGGTTGGCGATGGGGCAGTAAACACTTATACAAACTATTTAATTAGCTGGGGCGATGGAAGTGCTAACTATACTTCAACAACTCCTCCTTCAACCTCTCCAGGTGTACCACATTCATACTCCACTCTTGGGTTTAAAACCATTTTATATACTGTTTCGAATTCTAACGGATGTACAACCACAAGCACCTATAGTGCTTTTAATGGTGGTAATCCACAAGTTGGGCTCGCAAATCCCGGAGGAACCACCGGATTGTGTACTCCAACTACTTTATCTTTCCCAATAAGTAATTATTCAAACAATGCTCCAGGTACCATATATGTTGTAACAACAAATGATGGAACACCAGCCGACACTTTTCAGCATCCACCCCCAACAAGTTATGTTCATCAGTTTACAAAAACTTCTTGTGGAAGTACAAGTCCGGGCTATCCTAATTCATTTTATGTTAGAATTGAAGCAATAAATCCCTGTGCAAGTTCTTCAGCAACAGTAGAGCCAATAACCACCAATGCATTGCCGAATGTAGATTTTTCAATTTCTCCTGACAGTATAGCGTGCGTAAATTCAACCGTAACATTCACTAACACTTCTTTTGGAGGTGCATGGGTGAATGCCCAAAACCAATGCGACACAACTAAAATCAGTAACTGGAAGATCACTCCTGTTACCGGATATACGATTAATTCGGGGAGTTTGGGGAACAATCCGCCTTCTGTAAATTTACCTGGTACATGGGGAAGCGGGGCTTTGGGAGTTGCGTTTAATACAATTGGCACCTATTCCATAAAACTAAGGGTTAGGACTAAAAACGCTTGCGGTTATGATACTATCGTTAAAACGGTTTGCATTCAGCCGGTTCCGGTTCCTGCATTCTCTTTAAATAGTATTATCGGGTGTGCTCCTTTGAGTATAACTGCAACAAATTCTTCCAATACATTGAATACCTGTTCTCCTGCAACCTATGGTTGGGCTGTTACTTATGTTGCCAGTAATTGTGGAACTACTTCAGCTTTTAGTTTTACAGGCGGTACAAGCGCTTCTTCCATCAGTCCTTCTTTTGTTTTTACCAATCCTGGGACATACACCGTTACCCTTTCTGTTACTAATAAATGCGGTACTTTTACAAGTCAAAAAGTTGTAACAGTAAAAGAAAAACCAAGTGTTCTAGTAAGCACTTCACCTCCAAGTGCTTGTTCGAGTCCAGCTTCAACAATTCCAACATTAGCGGCAACTAACTGTGGCGCAAATGCTATGACCTATGCCTGGACGTTTGCGGGAGGAACACCTGCTACTTCCGCTATTGAAAATCCGGGAAGTATTTCTTTTTCAAGCTTAGGTGTGCATACAATTTCTGTGTCTGTTACAAATGAATGTGGGACAACTGTGGGTACTACACCATTTACAATTAGTACAATTCCCAATCCGCCAGTAGTTCCAAATGTTAGTCCGGTATGTATTGGAGATTCAATTCATTTATTCGCTTCCAATGTGGCGGGTGCAAGTTATAGTTGGACTGGCCCTAGTGGTTTTACTTCAACACAACAAAATCCAGGCATTGGCAATGCGCAACTTGCAAATGCCGGAGCCTATTCTGTAACTGTTACCGTAAATGGTTGTACTTCCAGTCCTGCATCCAAAACAGTTACAGTGAATCCACAACCAACAGTGAATGTAAATTCACCTGCAATATGTATAGGGCTAAGTGCGACACTCACTGCAAGTGGTGCAAACACCTATTCTTGGACTCCCAATACAAATATTTCGGGCATAATAGGTGCAAGTGTAACAGCCAATCCTACATCCACTATATCATACACTGTAACAGGAACCAATACTACCACCGGCTGTAAAAACACTGCGGTAAGTCTTGTAACTGTAAACCCATTACCGGTTGTAAATGCAGGACCGAGTATAACACTTTGTAATCTACCTGTGCCAAATACTTTAACAGGTTATTCACCGGCTGGTGGTACATGGACTGGAGCAGGAGTTACCGGAGCCGGTGTTTTCACTCCTTCCGGAACAGGTACTATTATACTTACCTATTCATTTTCAGATGGAAATTGTTCCGCTCAGGATACGATGAAAATTACAGTTATCGCGCCACAGACGGTAAATGCGGGAACCGGATTTGCTATTTGTGAAAACATATCAGCACAAACACTTACCGGCTATACACCACCGGGAGGAACATGGTCAGGAGCCGGTATTATAGGCAACTCTTTTGATCCGGCAGCAGCAGGGCCTGGAATTCATATACTTACTTATTCCCTTGGTTCAGGAACATGTTTAACCACTGATACTATAAAAGTAAATGTTAAGGCTTCACCTACTGTTACTGTAAATTCGCCAACTATTTGTGCCGGGCAAACGATAATCCTTACAGCTTCCGGTGCCGATAGCTATTCATGGGCACCCAATACCAACCTTTCAGCAGTTACGGGTGCCAGTGTATCAGCAAATCCAAGTTCAACCATTTCATATACGTTAACAGGTACCACCACACTAACAGGATGTACGAAAACTGCTGTTAGTAGTGTAACTGTAAATCCATTACCGGTTGTAGATGCAGGTGCAAGTGTTTTGCTTTGTTATCAGCCAACAGCTTATACCTTAACTGGTTTTTCACCTACCACAGGCGGTACTGGCGTATGGACAGGGACGGGGGTAACAGCAGCAGGAATTTATACACCTTATGCTGTGGTTGTAGATGTGCTTACTTACACGTTTACTGATTTAAACACATGTGTAAATTCTGATACTATAAAAGTAACAGTTGTAACCCCTGAAGTTGCCGATGCTGGAGGGAATGACACCCTTTGTTTAAACGATGGATTGTTTAATTTATCAGGTTTTTCTCCTTCGACTGGTACATGGACTGGGGTAGGGATAAGCTCCCCGGGGGGGGGATTTGATCCGCTCTTAGCCGGTGTGGGAACACATTTACTCACATTATCATACGGTACAGGAACGTGCTTTACTAGTGATACAAAAAAAATAACGGTTAAACCGATACCTGTTATTAATCCGGGATTAGACGAGATCACCTGTATAAGTGATACTGAATATATTTTACCAGGCTTTTCTCCTGCTGGTGGAACTTGGACCGGTACCGGGATCACCAATGGCACAACAGGGGCGTTTGATCCTGCTGTGGCAAATATAGGAATCAATACACTTACTTATTCTTTTACAGATCCCGTTACCCTTTGTACCAATACGGGTACTAAAACAGTTACTGTTGGAGCCCTACCGGTGGTTGCTTTTTCAAAAGTATTATCAGAATGTGTTAATATTCCGGTACTCTTTACAAATTCCACAACAGGTGCCAGCAATTTTCAGTGGGATTTTGGCGATGGTGGAACCAGTACAGACGTATCGACTTCACATTCGTATACATCGGCAGGAACGTTTACCATTAAATTGGTATCCTATTCTATCTTGGGTTGTACTGATTCTCTTTCCGATACTATACATATTATTGTTCCTCCTACCTCCGGCTTTACGGTTGTTTCCGATACCGGTTGTGCTCCACTACTAACGGATTTTAACAATACTACCACAGGTTTAGGGAATACTTCTGCATTAAACGTACCTGTGGCACAAACCTATTTACAGGGGCTATATGACACTACTTATTATGTTACGTTAACGGTAACTAATTTGTGCGGGGTGTCCACCAAAACCGATTCCATTTTTGTAATGCCCACACCAGCAGTTAATTTTGGAACAAATGTAAGTTCAGGATGTTCACCGCTATTGATAACAATGAATAATAATTCTACAGGAAATGCAGGTCAATATATTTGGGATTATGGTGACGGAAGTGCAACAGTGAGTGCTATAAACCCGCCATCGCATGTTTTTACTACAGGCGTAAATGATACCATTTATAAGATCAAATTAATAGGTTCAAATCCCTGTGGAGCAGATACCATCACTAAAACTATACTTGTTCATCCGAATACAATTAATGCTTTTTTTAATACAAGTAGCATTTCAGGCTGTTCACCACATACGGTTACCTTTTCGGATTTTTCTTCGGGAGGTACATTTATTTCATGGGATTTTGGTGATGGTAATGCTATTACCTCAACTAATGCCGTTCATACCTATTTAGCAGCAGGAACCTATATTTGCCGTCAATTTGTAAATAATGGCTGTAGTTTTGATACAGCTTCGGTAAGTATTACTGTTTACCCTCCACCCACATTATCGTTTACAGTTGATGTAGCAACGGTTTGTGTGAATCAGCCTGTTACATTTAACAACACCTCAACTAATTCAGTAGATTTTGTCTGGAACTTTGGAGATGGAGACACGTCTAACCTTTCCAACCCTTCGCATAGCTATATCAACTCTGGAAATTACACTGTTCAGTTGATAGGAACATCAACTATCTATGGATGCATTGATACCGTAACACAAACAGTTTCAGTAAATACAGCAGTAATTCCTCAAATTAGTTCAAACACCTTGTTTGGTTGTGAACCATTTATTTCAACATTTAGCAATACATCACAAAATGCGCTTTTTTATAGTTGGGATTTTAATGACGGTAATGTATCAGTGTTTGCAAATCCGGTACATACGTTTAGTAGCGCAGGAATATATTATGTAAATATGGTTGCTCAATCCCTTGATGGATGTAAGGATTCAGCACAAATACAAATAAATGTGTATCCAAATCCTCTGGCTTCCTTTAGTTTATCATCGGTGTACTCTTGTTTTATCCCTACATCAGTTAATTTTACAAATAATTCAATAGGTGGCAATGGCTATCAATGGGATTTCGACAACGGAGCTAATTCCGTATTAACCAATCCTTCAACCAATTATAATGCGGTTGGTCAATTTAACCCAACACTTATTACATCTAATTCTTATGGATGTCTGGATACGGCAATTAATACATTTACAGTTTATGCAACACCTATAGCTGCTTTTTCACCTAGTTTAGTAGGAGGCTGCGAGCCTTTAACCATATCATTTACAAATCAATCACAAAATGGCTTATCCTATAGCTGGAATTTTGGAGATGGCGGTACTTCGCTCAATTCAAACTCTGATCATATTTTTCAAAATCCCGGAAATTATAATGTAACCTTGATTACCAACAATGGTATGTATTGTGCAGATACCTTGCAGTATATCAGTAGCTTTACGGTGAATCCTAAACCGTTCGCTGATTTTAGTGTTAATCAGGTATATTCATCCGGTATTCCGGTTGGAACCCTTCAATATTTGAATTCATCGTTAAATGTGAATTCATATTTATGGGATTTTGGTGATGGTAATAGTAGTAATTTTGAAAATCCACAGCATCAATACAATGTATTTGGTACTTATACCACCACATTAATAACAACGAATCAATATGGATGTATAGATACTGTTCGGAATGATGTTAACCCGGATTATTTTCAGGGTTTGTTTGTTCCAAATGCACTGATGCCGAACTTCGAGTCGAGTGAAGCAAACCTGTTTTTACCTAAAGGTAAATCACTCCAAACGTACCATTTACAAATATTCAATAGTTGGGGGACACTATTGTTTGAATCAACTGCGCTGGATGCCTCGGGAAGCCCGAGTGAAGGGTGGAATGGTGTTTTTGAAGGGAAAGAATGTCCTCAGGATGTTTATGTGTGGGAGATAGATGCAACATTTGTTAATGGGAATTTTTGGTTTGGTAAATTATATCCGAATGGTAAATTCAGTAATACCGGAACAGTTACGCTGATCAAATAAAAGGATTTGAAGTGAAAAAAATTATTATTTTTCTTTTTATTTTGACTGAATTGAATTTGGTGGCGCAGGATCCTGCTTCCTCCCAGTTTTTTTTCAATCCATTGTATCTGAACCCCTCTTTTGCCGGATTTAATAAAAATACCCGTATTGGAACTGATTATCGCAACCAGTGGACAGGCATTCCAAGTAAATTTGTAACCTATAATTTTTGGGGCGATATTTATACCCCTTTATTCGGCTTAGGTTTTATGGCT
>JAIOQD010000744.1 GCA_021413595.1 Bacteroidota bacterium
TAGTTTCCTGGATTAGGGAAAACATAAGAAGGGTTTTCGTTACTATTTACAGGGCTGCCATCTCCGAAATCCCAGGTCCACGAAACGATGGTTCCCGAAGTAGTAGTGGAACTATCCGTAAATGGTGTGGCACTGCCATAACACACCTTCGTATAACCGAAAGCGGCATTCGGATTTAAATTTCTGGTGATCACAATACTCAGAGTATCCCTGCAGGAGTCGGCATCTATAACAGTAGCCAGATAAACCCCTGCTGCTAAACCTGTAGCGGTTTGACCATATTGAATTGGATTGGTATTCCAGTAATATATATATGGTTCCGTACCACCAAAAGCAGTTACAGTTGCGGAACCATTGAGCGCACTCGGACAGCTTTCATTACTAACAACTCCTGGGGAAACCACACCAATTACCCCCGGTTCAATAACCAAAGGAGGAATTAAACTAATTATTATAGAATCCTGATAAGCACGGCAAAAAGGATCGGTTACTGTATAAGTGTATGTTCCCGGAGATAAATTACTAATACTATCAGTTGTTTGCCCTCCAGGTTGCCATATATAGCTATAAGGAGCGATACCCCCAGTTACCAAAACGCTTGATGTACCACCATTACAGTCGGCATTTGTTGAAGTAACAGTAACACTTAATGGCGGAGGCGTGCTACATGAAATACTAAAACTCCCTAAAAAACCGCTTCCACAGGCAAGAAGATCACCACTTGATCCCAATATGATATCGTAAACAGGTCCGGGAGTAGGGATGGTTTCCATATAGGTGAGTGCAGAATCGAATTTCACAATACTGTTTGTGGTACCGGCATAAACATTACCGCAGGGATCGGTGGACAATCCGCTGCACTGATAGTTAACACCGTTCGGTACTGTTACACTGTTTATATGAGTTAATGTAGATTTATTAAATCTTCGCAGCAAAGTACCATCATAAATGTAAACATAAGGTCCCTGAATCAAAGTACCGTTAAACCCTTGAAAAACATCCGAAGAGTAAGCAGGATTAAGTGAATACCCTGTACCGGCATAAATTAAAGCGAGCCCACTTGGAACCACCCCTCCGGGAGTGAAATCCGCATTGGTTTTACGGAGTTCAGCTGATGGTAAATGCAGCGAATACATGTCTCCATTACAGTCAGTGGCAATTGATCTGGTTTCCTGATTATAAGCGATTTGGTCGCTAACGGCACCTGTAGCCATATTGAGCCGTGCAAGGTTATTCCCTCCTGGATTAACAAAATAACCACAAACAGCCAAAACGGACTTTGAATAGTTAAATGCCAAACGCCACTCTTCACATAAACCGCCCTGTGACCAGACCTGAACACCGGAAGGATCCAATTTTTGCCGCTTACCGGTACAATACCCACCTATAATATAAGTATTTCCGGGGTTATCAACAGCAATATCACCCAAAAACACAGAATAGGTAACATAGCTCCATTGCAACACTCCAAGAGAGTTATATTTCTCAATGTGATAGTTGGACTGATTACCATGAATAAATATATTACCCACAGAATCTTCCTGAATGTCAAATGCACGATTCAAAGAAGAATAAGTGGTAGATGTTAGCCAGGGATCTATGACAATACCTTCGGTAGATGAAATGGTTGAGGATGAAAATTTGAGTTCTACTTTATTTTCATTAACACTAAATTTCACCGGAATATCCGTATGCGACACTGCAGTAAAAGCATTAGGAGCATGGTCGAGGAGCTGCCATTCGGCATTTAAACTTTGTGGAGCGAATTTACTTTTCAGATGAAGATCTCCTTTTTCATCTGTACTTATTTTATCTAATCCATCCCATTGAAAGGAGATAGGAGGAACAACAACATTTGGCTTTACAATGAATTTATATTTTAAGCCTCCTTCTTCCGGCAACTCAAATTCGGCATCCACACCGGGATAAAGATCCCTGTACTTTATTTTTTTATAGGCTGGCACAAAATTATAAAAGGTTTTATCGTCAAATCCACCATAAAAATCACTGTAATTATAGTAGTTGGGAACTTTTTGCTCAGCAACCAATTCTACTGAAGTATTTGTATTCAACCATTGCATAGTTGCAGTATGCCAGATAGTTTCTACACTTCTTTCTTCAGGCTCATTTCCTATTTTTTCTCTATCCTTTTCTTCTATATTTCTTCTTTCAGGAAACTGAAAAATTATCCCATGAGCTGTGAAATAAGCATTAAATTCTTCATTTTCTATACCGTAAAGTATAGGCTCGGTAAAAGCCATTTTTGTTTCTCTGGCATTTTTGGTGAACTGCCCTTGTTCTTTAATAAAAACCTTGTCCTGAAGGGGTTTGATGAGAAGCTTTTTACCTTTTGTTTGCGCCATTGTTAATGACTGAAAACCGGAAACAAGAAGAAAAATAAACACACATCTTCTCATATCTCTCCATTGGAGACTGAAACGACTGTTGTTAAATTTATCTTTTAAACTTTTCATTTATCTTTTTATTCATTCCGCGCCCCTTAGAGCCCAATGTCATTAAGTTAGGAAGCCATCGCACATATTTCGACAGGCTCAATATGACCAGCGCACGGTCAGTCTGAGCTTGTCGAAGACCTTGGGCAGGCGTTCCTGTTAGAAAAGTCCTTAACTTACTGACATTGCCTTCGTCTACAAACCCCTTGGGGGAGGTCGAGAGGGGCTTCTTTTTACTTCACCAGCGTTACAATTCCTTTATAACTATGATTTTTATTTTTAAAATCTTTAATCTCTATTACATAAATATATACATCCTGTAATGCGGTATCGGGTCCGCGGTTTGCTTTTCCATCCCACGACTTGTTACTATCATCTGAAATGAAGATCGAATTTCCCCAACGATCAAATATAGTCATTTTAAATTCCTTTATGAATAGGCCTTTGCCCATAAACGTATCATTCATACCATCACCATCAGGTGAAAAGGAGTTTGGAATATAAAATACAAATTCAGGATCAATAATAACAGTTTTATAAGCTGTATCTGCACAGCCATATTGAGTGGATGTTATCAACGTTATCAGGTAGGTACCGGTATCTGAATACATATGAGGAAGAGGATTGGCTAAAGAAGCTATTTGTTGATCACCAAAATCCCAATTCCAATTATCAGTTCCAATGGATAGATCTTTAATTGCAATAACCGGATCAATAATAGTTGTTGTTGTTGGGTCAACCGTAAAAGCCGCAACAGGATTAGGGTTTACCGTTATGTAGTTATTTTTTGTAAGAGTGGTAACACATCCACTATCCGAAGTTACGGTTAAGGTGATGTTAAAAGTAAGAGGTGAATACACAGAACTATTGATGTAACAGTGGCTAGGTTCCAGAGAACTGCTTGCAGGTGCGCCATCACCAAAATCCCATATCCTAGAGGCATTGGTTCCTGTTAAAATGGTTGATAAATTTTGAAAATCTACACATAAAGGTTCACAGCCAATTGTATCGCTAGCAGAAAATAATACTGTAGGATTAGGATTAACGATTGTTATTTTTGTAATAGAATCCGGGCAACCGAAATTTGAAACCACTAATAGTTTTACTGAATAAGACCCAGCAGCAGTATAAAGATGGGAAGTATTTTGACTGATATTGAAAGGGCTACCATCATCAAAATCCCATGTCCAGAATTGTATCACATCATTGGTAGGATTAGTAGGAATCGTTGATGAATTATTGAACTGAACAGTGGTTCCATCACAAACGTTTAATGAACTAAACAGCGCAGTAGGCAAAGGATGTACAACAACACTCTTTACAATTGTATCCTTGCAACTATTGTTACTCGTTACAATTAATGTAACATTATAAGTTCCCGGACTTACATAAATATGAATTGGATCTTGAGCTGTGCTGAGTGGAGTACCATCACCAAAGTTCCATGATCGGGCTGCCACAGTTCCGTTTAAAACTGTGGATGAATCGTTGAAAATCATGGCCTGATTCAAACATACATTTGTAAAACTAAAATTAGAAACAGGCATTGGGAATACTGTAATGGAGTCTTTCAGTGTATCCGAACAACCAAGATTGGATGAGTAAGTGATCAGAGTAACCTCATAGTTTCCAGGAACTGAATACCGATGGCTGGGGTTCCACACGGTTGTGTTTAATGCGGAACCATCACCATAATCCCAGGACCAGTTTGATATTGTGCCCATTACCGGATTGAGATAGGTG
>JAIOQD010000691.1 GCA_021413595.1 Bacteroidota bacterium
TGCAGCGGCAATTGAATCGCCAGCTGCTTATACTTCAAAAATTCTGCAACAGCTTTCTCGTAAAAACATCATAAACTCTGACAAAGGCCCTACAGGTGGTTTTTCAATGGATAAGCGAGAATTGGACAAGGTAAAATTGGGCACAATTGTATTTGCAATTGACGGAGATAGTGCTTACACCGGTTGTGGCTTAGGTTTAAAAAAATGCAATGAAAAAATGCCTTGCCCTGTACACAATCAATTTAAGGTGATAAGAGGAGAACTAAAAAAAATGCTTGAAACAACTACTATAAAGTCACTAGCCATGGACTTTGAAAAAGGATTAACCTTTTTAAAACGGTAAAGTTTTTTTTAAAATAATAGTGGACAATTATATCCAATATAAATAAGATGGAAACCAAAAACATATATAGCGAATCAGGAATTATCATTACAATAGTACTTATTGCAATTCCGGTTATTATTGCATCAATTATCGGAATCGCCAAAGCTTATGCAGTATTAAATAAGTACCTAAAGAAAAAAGAATTGGAAAAATTCAATGGGTATTTAAAAAGTTTAAGCCCTGAAGAAGTAGAAAAGCTGGAGCAACGAAAAATAGAACTTGAATATAGGCTTTCCAACAATGAACTTGCCGGAGAGTTTAGTCCAACTGATAATAAAGGATTAATAAATAATGTAAGTGAAGTAGATACCCTCCGTTTTATAGAGCAAAAGAAAAAGGGCCAACCCCGCCCCAATATTGATCCTGAATTGACCAAACTAATTATATGGTATTTAGGCTGTGCTACTTTTTGGTTACTATTTGGAACTACTGTGGGTGAATACCTCGGAATAAAGTTTGTAGCTCCCGATGTTGATGGTTTTAGTTGGTTGAGTTTCGGCAGACTAAGACCCGTTCATACCAATGCTGTTTTTTGGGGCTGGGCATCTTTAGCAATGGTTGGCTTGGCGTATTACGTAATTCCGAGAGTAAGCAACGTTCCAATTGTAAGTATAAAAAGAGGCTATTATTCTCTTATCCTTATCAACTCCTCTGTTGTTATAGGAAGTATCTGCTTAATGGCAGGAATAAATAATGGCGCTGGAGAATACCGAGAATACATTTGGCCTGTAATGGTACTATTTGGTATTGGTATCATAATTTCTTTGCAAAATTTTTTCAAAACCATTGCTAAAAGAACTACCCGAGAGATTTATGTTTCTAACTGGTATATTATTTCAGCAATGATGTTTGTGTTAGTAATTGCCATTGTTGCTTATTGGCCAAGTTGGCAAACAGGCTTGGGCGAAACCATTGTACAAGGTTATTATATGCACCAAGGAGTTGGAATGTGGTTTATGCTTTTCAACCTTGGCTTGATGTATTATTTTCTACCGCAACAATTAAATAAACCTATCTACTCCTATAGCATAGGAATTTTGGCCTTTTGGGCACAAATTCTTTTTTATACTTTAATTGGAACCCATCATTTTATTTTTAGTGCAATCCCTTGGTGGTTGCAAACTATTGCTATCGTAGGTAGTATGGGAATGATAATCCCTGTAGTAGCAGGAACAACCAATTTTCTAATGACATTTAAAGGGTCTTGGAATAAACTTTCGGGTAGTTATACCCTGCCTTTCTATTTGATTGGAATTATATTCTATTTCACAGGGTCGTTGCAAGGAACAGCGGAAGCCTTTCGCTTCACAAATTTGGTTTGGCATTTTACTGATTTTACTGTTGCTCATTCGCATCTAACTATGTATGGTATCATTTGTTTTATGCTCTGGGGCTTTATTTACACCATCGTGCCCCGATTAACCGGTAAAGAACCTCCACAAATTACTGTTGGAGCACATTTTTGGCTTGCCTTAATAGGTTTATTATTCTATACCTTCCCTTTAATGTATGGCTCAACGCTTAGGGGCTTAATGTGGATTGATGGAAAACCATTTATTGAAAGTGTTGAATTGATGGCTCCTTTTTGGCTGTGGCGTGCCATTGGAGGTTCATTGATGTGGCTTTCACACATTTTGTTTGCCTATAATTTTTATGTTATGATAAAACGAAAAGAAGAAATAGCGATACCAAAATCACCAATTGACATTTTAAAAGCTAAACAAGAATTGGACAAAAAAAACATTACAAATTAAAAAATACAGAAATGGAATTCTTCGATAATCATAAAAAACTATTCGGAACAGCACTAGGTTTATTTTTGGGATTAACACTAGTTGTTGCCATTCTTCCTGCAATAAATAATCAAAAAAATAATGCTCCTCTGCCCAATTACGTGCCTTTAAGTAAGGAAGCTGTTTTAGGTAAAAAAAGTTTTATTGCCAACGGATGTGTGGCTTGCCATACCCAACAAGTACGCAATATAGATATGGACAAAATGTGGGGCAACAGACCTGGCATTGCTGCTGATTATGCAGGAATTTCTCGTACAGATTTCTGGCGAAATACTGCTACTTTAATGGGAACAGAAAGAACAGGTCCTGATTTGACAAACATTGGCTCACGACAACCAAGTATGGCTTGGAATTTATTGCATCTATACCAACCTAGAGCCG
>JAIOQD010000692.1 GCA_021413595.1 Bacteroidota bacterium
TTTTCTATTGTCAATTTTTCAGAAAGAAAAATTTCATAAATACTTCCTAAAATGTCTGATGAAAAAACACTGAAAGAATATGGGCTTTCAGGGTAATAAAGTTGTTTGATAATCGTCCAAAAAACGGAACTAATATTTTCTACAATTTTGTCTTTTAGTAATTGGTCAAACAATCCTGAATTATATCGCTTGTCGGCTTGTTCAAACTTTTTGATTAACGCTTTAAAGTCGTTTGCATTTGCAAACTTTAAAAGTGTTTGATAGTCTTCTAAATTTCTGTCCTCGCAAACTCTAAGAAATAAAACTCTGTTCAAATAACTTTGAACAACATCATTTAATTGTTGTTCGTCAATTTTTGGTTCGTGTTTGTAAATCTCCGCACCTAATGCCTTTCTCCATTCGTTGATTTGATTTAAGAAAAGATTGTCTATTGAATACTGGTTAATTTTAGTTTCAATTTCTTTCCATTCCGTTTCAAATGCACCTGAATAAACAGCATCGTGCCCTAAAAGCTTTTTGATTTCTTCAAATTTGCTTTCGTATTCTGTGTAATGATATTTTTTTATTAAAGCCTTTTGAAATGTATCGTCTTTGTCAACTTTTACGGATGTGTCGTAAATAATTAGGTATTCAAAATTTGATAAAACTGAAATTTTCAGTTTGGCTGTAAAGCCATACCGCCTAACTTGTTTAGCCGAATCATTATTTGATTCTATTGCTACACAAGGCTTTTTTGCTTCTAAGAAGAATTTCCTTTCCGAAAATAAACGGAAAGTATAATCAGGTTTTTTTGAGTGTTCCGAAGCGTTTTCTTTTAACGCCTCTTCTAAAATAACTTCTCTTTCGTTTGTCGGTTTACCTGCATTATTTTTTATGTCCCAACCAAGCAACTCAAAAAACGGGTCTAAGAAATCACTGCGGAGCAGTGTTTCATTATACTTGTTTGTCAAGTAGTATTTTCTGTCTGCGTTATATTTTTCTATGAGTTTTTTAACAGTCATTTCGTCTTGTTGGCTTTTAAATATTTAACTCTCTTTTCGGCTACTTTTAATGCTTTTTCTCCAAGGTCTTCGTCTTGAATTTCATACATTATTTTTTCGCTGAGAAAAAGCACCAAAAGTTCTTCAGGGTTGCATTTATATATTTCAGCAAGTTTTAATACTACTTCTTTTGATAGTTTCCGTTCCCCACGTTCCATTTTGCTAAGAATGGCTACATCAATGTCAAGCAATGCGGCTACCTTTCGTAAAGGCAATTCATTTTGCTCTCTGATTTGTCTAAGCTTTTCACCTAATGTTTCTGTTGACATATATTCTATTGACAATAAGTGTCAAAAGTAATAGTTAAAATTTAATTGTCAACCTTATTTAGAAAAATCTTTTCAACATCGTTATGGTGGGTGGGGAAATTGGCTCTTTTGGGGTTTGCTTTTGTGTCGGCTTGTGCGGTGGGGCAAACCCCAAATGTGCCAATGTGGGCTGGTTAAAATTATTTTTTAAAATGTGCGGTGGGAAAATTTTTAAAACAAATGCGATGGCTGAAGTGTCGGCAAACTGGTCAGGTCGGTGTCGAGTTACAGCGAAATGTTCAACCGAGTTTTTGTCGTCCGAAAGTCAGTTTGGGAAGTCAAAAGTCTGGTCGTTTTGGTGTCCGTTTGATGGTCGTACGGTCGTCCTTTAGGCTTGCTTATAACGGTCAAATATGCGATGCCGCGCATTGGCCTTTTTGAG
>JAIOQD010000693.1 GCA_021413595.1 Bacteroidota bacterium
CATTAAATCTTTAAAATCACAAATTGAAACCTGGGAGCAAACATACTTGATAAAAGCTCCTATTGACGGGAATATTTCGTTATTCAATTTTTGGACAAAAAATCAGAACATAAAACAAGGCGATGAAGTATTGAGTATTGTTCCAACTGAAAAGCAAGAAGTAATCGCAAAACTCACATTACCCGTTCAAAATTCAGGAAAGTTAAAACGAGGACAAGTTGTTAATATTAAACTCAATAATTACCAATTTCAGGAATATGGGATGTTGAAAGGCTATGTAAAAAATATTTCTCTGATGCCCCAAAATGAAAATTATTCAGTTGAAGTTACTTTACCTAACAAGCTAACAACAACGTATCATAAACAACTTGATTACAAGGAAGAGATGCAAGGAACGGCTGATGTTATTACAGATGAATTAAGCGTGTTTGACAGAGTGTTTTATCAGTTTAGGAAGATTCTAAAAAAGTAGATTGATTAAGGAGCAGAATGTAATTAAATTTTAAACAGGCTCAAATAAAATATTTAAAGAAATTTAAAACAGGCCTATGTGATATACTTCCATTATTAAAAAATCCTCTATATTTACCATATAATAATGCGAATCAAGGCTTGGATGAAGAAACTATTGTGGGTTGTCACCCTGAGCCTGCCGAAGGGGGTGCGTTAGCCTTCCCACATACTTCGACAAGCCTCTGTATGACCATCGCACCGAAAAAAATTCAACTCTTGATTCGCATTAATAACAGGTATCTATTCAATCATACGAAATTCTACAAAATGAAGAACAAGTCAAAACTACTGACATTTATTTTAATCGCTTTTGCTATCAGCACATTCGGGCAATTTCCTCAAAACACTTATCAAAGCGCTTCTAACAAATACTACTGGAAAAACAGAAAACCTTATGAAGGATACTGGCAGCAGGATGTACACTATAAAATAAACGCATCTATTGATGACAAAACGGATATTATTGATGGTGCAATTGAATTGGTTTATACAAATAATTCACCTGATGAATTACCCTTTGTTTATTTTCATTTATACAGTAATGCCCAAGCTAAAGGCTCTTATTTATCCAGCTTGTATCATAACAATGGCATGAAATTAAATTATGGTAAATACCAGGAACAGGGTCTTGGAACTAATGTTTCAAAAATCACATTTAACGGAATTGATTTAAAAACGGAGCAAGATAATACTGTATTAAAAGTATTTCTTCCAAAGCCAATAAAATCAGGCGAAAGCATCACTTTTAAAATTGATTTTAAAACCTATTTTGATAATGGGACCATTCGTAACCGGATGAAATTATTTAATGCCTGGGGCAATAAACATTATGATGTGGTACATTGGTATCCGCGTATTTCGGTATATGACAGCAAATTTGGCTGGGATACCGATCAGCACATGGATCACGAATTTTATGGTAATTTCGGAACGTATGATGTTGCTTTTACATTTCCTAACAATTACATACTTGATGCTACAGGTGTGTTATTGAATAAAGACGAGGTATTGCCAGCCGACCTACTTGCAAAACTGGATATTAAAAATTTCAAAAACAAACCCTGGAATGAAACACCATCAGTAATTATCCCAGCTGATGGAACAAAAAAAACATGGAGATTCCATGCTGAAAATGTTCATGACTTTGCCCTTACAGCCGATCCTACCTATCGTATTGGTGAAGCCGAATGGAACGGAATAAAATGTATCTCGCTTGCCCAGGAGCCTCACGCTTCCCGTTGGCAAAATGCTGCTGAATATGCTGCAAAAGTTATAAGAGTAAATTCCGAAGATTTTGGAATGTATGGTTATCCCAAAATGATAGTTGCGGATGCACAGGACGGAATGGAATATCCAATGCTTACACTTGATGGCGGTTACGACCCTGATTACCGAGATTTATTAGCACATGAGATCAGCCACAACTGGTTTTTTGGAATGGTTGGTTCAAATGAAACATACAGAGCTGCGCTGGACGAAGGGTTCACTCAATTTTTAACCAACTGGACCTATGAGCGAATAGATGGTAATCAGCGAGTTAAATATGCGCCAAAATCAAAGTATGTGGAACGCTTCACAGAACCTGATTATGTAAGGAACAGTGAAGTTTACAATGGGTATATGAATGATGCTGCAAGAGGAATGGAAACAAATATTAATGTTCACTCCGATGGTTTTGGCGGAGCTATACGGCATGGTGGTGGTTACCGACAAGTGTATATGAAAACGGCAACCATGCTTTATAACCTGCAATATACGCTAGGAGATTCTTTGTTCCTGAGTGCTATGCAACATTATTTTAATCAATGGAAATTTGCTCATCCTTATTTTGAAGATTTCCGTAATTCTGTTATACAACATACCAAGGTTGACCTCAACTGGTTTTTTGATGAATGGATAGAATCTTCCAAAACAATTGATTATGCTGTAAAATCAGTAAAAAGCGGAGATATGGATGGCGAATATAAAATCACCTTCAAACGCAAAGGAATGCAAATGCCAATTGATTTCGCTGTGGTTGCAAAAAATGATACAGTTTATAATTTTCACATCCCTAACAATTGGTTTGTTAAAAAAACAAAAGCAACCGTTTTACCCCGCTGGATCGGCTGGGATAACGTAAAACCCGAATATACAGCTACTGTAATCATTCCTTCGGGCATAGAAGATGTGGTTATTGATCCTAGTACACGATTGGCTGATATATACATGCTTGACAATAATAAAAAATTTTCCATAAAATATCGTTTCGATTCAAAGATCTATAATCCGCCTAACTGGATGCGGTATGAAGTATTTGCCCGCCCTGATATATGGTATAATGGTTATGATGGTATAAAGGCCGGCTTAAATATCAATGGTAATTATATGAATTACAAACATATTTTTGATGCAACAGTTTGGTTCAATACCGGTATTGCACAAAATTATTTAACTACAACTATTGCAAAAGATAAATATGACGATGTTAATTTCAGAATCAGCTATCGTACATCTACTGATGCGTTTATGAAGGGCTCAGCCATATATGGAACGGCAAAAGCATTGGATGGTTTAAATGCTTATACGCTTGGTTTTGACAGAAAAGATATTGAAGGAAAAAACAGAGTATATATGTTTTTCAAATCGATGTACCGTAAAGATCTGAATGATCTAACCTATTTGTTATTGCCCAACGAATGGACTCCTAATCAGCTTAACAATACTATCAATATGGGCATTGAGCATACTTACAATTACTCAAGAGGAACAGGTACTATTAATTTAGGACTACGTACATCCGCGCTTTTAAGTGATTATGACTATCAAACACTTAATTTAAATGTAATTAATCGCACCCGTTTAGGAAAACTTGTTTTAAATACACGTGTGATCGGTCAATATGGAACTGGTAATAACTGGGCAAGTGAATCTTCGTTATTTTTAGCAGGTGCAAATCCGGAAGAAATGATGGAAAATAAATATACCCGTTCACAAGGCTTTTTTGATCCCGCCTGGGCAAATATGGGTGCCAGCACCAATACCTTTCAACATGGTGGTGGGCTTAATTTACGCGGTTACTCGGGCTATTTAGCTCCTCAATTAACAAGTGATGGAAGCACTGTATTCACCTACAAAGGCCAAACAGGGGCTGCAGTGAATGCAGAATTAGAATTTGATCGAATTGTAAAGATCAGAAGGCAAAATTGGTTAACACGTACATTTAAGTTAACTACTTATTTATTTGGTGATGCTGGTATCATTAATTACAATAGCCTAACCGATGATGTTTTAAAAATGAGTGATGTGCGTATTGATGCCGGTTTAGGGCTAGCTTTAACAATTAAAAGGTTTGGAGTATTACAAACCGTTAATCCTCTGACCATTCGTTTTGATATGCCATTTTTCTTAAACAAAACACCGGCAACAGATATTGGCTTTGTTCAATATCGCTTTGTTATTGGGGTGAGTAGGGCTTTTTAAAGAACCACTTTTGTTAAAATAGAACGCAGATGACACAGATCGTTTATGATCAAAAAATAAAACCTTTCTCTGTGTCATACTAATGACCTTTGGAATCGATGTTCCGTTATTTCAATAAATTGGATCAAAAAAAAGTAATTAAAAAGGCAGATTAAAAAAAATGTTGTTATTTTGCTAAAATAGAAAATCGTAAAAATGTTAAACTTAAAAATAAAAATAAAATGAAAAAAACATTCATTGCAGTTGTTACAATTATTGCAAGTCTATCAGCGGTTGCACAAACCAACGAGGAACTATATGCAAAAGCATATAAATTAAAACTTGAATACAAAAACAAAGAAGCTTTTCCGATGTTTCAGACATTATTAAAAAGCGATTCTAATAATTTGAACTACCTGCAATACGGAAGTTTCCTATATTCAAAATATGGTTTTTATTATGCTCCTGAAGCTGAAAAAATGACCTATTATAAAAAAGCGGAGCACCTTGCTAAAAAGGCGATCAAAATAAATGAAGCATCGGCAGATGCTCATTATGTGTATGCAATGGCATTGGGTCGTATCAATGAAAATGCAAGCTCGAAACAAAAAATTGCGAATGCAAAATTAATTAAAACAGAAGTAGATAGAGCTATTACACTGAATCCAAAATTAGCCGGAGCATATCATATACTTGGCAGATGGAATCGTACTGTTGCAGGTTTCAGCAGTGTAGAGAAAATAATGATTAATTCATTTTTTGGCGGTGTACCTCCGGGAGGTTCTTATGATGATGCTGTAAAAGCCTTTATGACGGCTGTTGGTATCGAACCAAAATACATGGCTCACCAATATGAACTTGCTCAAACTTATTATGATATGGGCAAAAATGTGGAAGCAAAGCTGTGGGCTCAAAAAGCAATGGAAATAATACCATCAAATGATGATGACAAGAAAGCAAAAGCAGATTGTGAAGCTTTGTTGAAGAAATTGAATTAAGGAGAGTTCCAAAAATTCATTATCAAAACAAAAACATTACCACTAAGGCAATAGAACACATAGAAACACTAAGGAATTCTCTGTGAGGCTTTTGAACTTAGTGTCTTAGTGGTTATTTTTTTTAATTTTTAGAACTGCCCTTAATAAGGAGTCCAAAATAACTTCCCTGTTTTTATTATTTTATAGTGTTTTGCGCCTTTGCGGTGAGCATATTTACCGCAAAGGCGCGAAGCTCTTTGCTAATTCGTCAAAAAAAATATAATATACCATAAATTCGTTGCCCATTTTTTTGTTTATACTCGTTGGATTAATCAAAAACATACTTATAATTGTGTGATAAAGCCAATTAATGAAAATACACTTGATGTAAGTGGTTTTATCGGAAATACAGTATTTGGCGAACAGATACCTAAAAATGCGTGTAAAATCACAAAAATGGCTTGTTTTTGGGTAATTTTATGATATTTATATTGTTTTTACATAAGATTTAAAGAAAAACGTTGCAGGAATAAAAAAATGTATATCTTTGCAATCCGAATTTAGAAAAGAAATTATAAATTAGTTCTTCACAATTTAAGAAGGACACAATATATTGAACTAATGAAAGCATTACGTACTTACCAACCGTCAAGAA
>JAIOQD010000694.1 GCA_021413595.1 Bacteroidota bacterium
GTATTTCGATAATGTTTCGCCAACAACATCTTCCACCGATTGCCATATTTCCAAAGCATCATGTTCTACCCAGCCTGGTTTTGGGAAGAATTGAGTAAATTCTTTTTGGGCAATATTCACAACTTCACCTCTTTTATTAAAAAGAATGGCTCTGGAGCTGGTTGTCCCTTGGTCAATTGATAAAATGTATTTTTTTTCCATAAATATTAATTACAAAAAAGCACTAATTTATACGAATTTACGAATTTGTGTTGGTTAAAAAAGTCGAAAAAAAATATTCAAATTTAAATAGTTCAATAATAATCAGTTTTCGGCTAACAATTGCCAAAGCTTAATTGCACGATTGCCTATTGTTCTCCTTAAACGGAGCTTCTTTCTTTAATAACTGCAAGAATAACTATAACTAAAACAATAGGGGCAATTACCCATAATAAAGGATAGATCTCCTGTTTAAACAAAGCTTTGTACATAACAGCACCTAAAACACCTCCTAAAATTGGACCTACAACGGGGATCCAGGCATAACCCCAGTCAGATTTACCTTTCCCGGCTATTGGTAATAAAAAATGAGCAATTCGCGGACCAAGGTCACGGGCAGGATTAATAGCATAACCGGTAGTTGCCCCAAGAGATAAACCGATAGCTACAATAAAACCTCCTATTACTAAAGGGTTTAAGCCATCTGAAAATTTATTGGCACCGATTGTTAATAATCCGAACATTAAAATGAATGTTCCGATAATCTCGCTTAATAAGTTTGCCCATGTTTTACGAATAGCCGGTCCAGTAGCAAAAACAGCAAGTTGCGTTCCCTGATCTTTTGTTTCTTTCCAGTGAGGCAAATAGTGTATCCATACAATAACAGCTCCTAAAAATGCACCCGAAAGTTGACCTAATACATATACAGGAACTTTATCCCATGGGAATTCACCTACACAAGCCAAAGAAATGGTTACTGCGGGATTTATATGAGCTCCACTTACACTTCCAACAGCATAAATAGCAATCGTTACCCCAAGGCCCCATCCACTTGTAATTACTATCCATCCTGCATTTTCGGCTTTAGTTCCATTAAGGATTGCTCCTGCTACTACACCTCCACCAAAAACTATTAATAACATCGTTCCGATAAATTCTCCTAAAAATTCTGACATGATTTTCTGTTTATTTTATTTTAAGATAAAGATTATAATATCAATAATAACAATTTTACAATTTTCGCAGTAGGCAATTACTCAATTTTATGAATCACCAATTGCATAATGCAAAATTGTTATTTCAATTGTTCAAATAGATTAGGATAATCACTTATAACTCCATCAACTCCCATACGTTTTAATTCTGTCATTTTTGCAATGTCATTCACAGTCCATGGAATTAATTTTATCCCTAGTTCTTTACATTCTTTAACAATTGCATTTGTGACTGTAGAATAATCAGGTGAATATATGGTTGGAGTAAATCCTAGTTCTTTTAATCGGGTTTTAAAAGTCTTTATTG
>JAIOQD010000749.1 GCA_021413595.1 Bacteroidota bacterium
TGCACTTGCTTCTGTTGTACTAGGTGTATAAACGGCATTCGGAGTGGTATTGTCAGGGCTGTATGTTCCTGTACCACCTGTCCATGTACCACTTACAGCAGCTCCGCCTATGCTGCCTGCCAAAGTTACGGTGTTACCAATACAAATAGTTTGATCGAGCCCGGCCGAAACAATAGCTTCGGGGTTAATAGTAATTATTGTTTGATCGCTAACCGCAGGACAAGGCCCATTCGGATCATTGGTTGTTAACGTTAATGTTACAGTACCTGCAGTTATTTCAGCAGCACTTGGTGAATAACTGCAATTTAAACTTGTATTGTTTGGAGCATAGGTACCTGTACCACCAGTCCATGTGCCCATTGTGGCTGCACCTCCAAGAGAGCTTGTTAGCGCTACCGGGGATCCACTACATACTGTTTGATCGGGAGAGGCATTGACAAATGCCGTTGGATTTTCTGTAACAATATAATTTAACACTTTTACACAACCGGTACTGGAAAGCATTGTAACCACGTAGGTACCTCCTTGTGTGATAGTAATGATCTGCCCTGTATATGGTCCGCCCGGGCCGGTCCAGTTATAAGTGTTATTGTCTTCATAAGGAGCAGTAAGGGTAGTACTGGCACCAACACACAAGGAATCCTGCTGAGTTACAATTAATGGAGTACATTCGCTATTAATATAACAATAGCCGTAATGTCCACCAAAAGTACAATCAGCACTTGTGAAGCGAACTGTAATGGGGTTACCAATTTGTCCTATTAAGTCAACACTAACATTTGTCCAAGGTTTGAATATGACGCCATTGCAGTTTGGCGAATTCTGAAATCCTGGGATTCCTCCTCCGGCCACATATAAAATAGAAGTACAGGGTATCGCAACGCCATTTGCATCAACCATTTCCACATTAAAAAAAGGTTGATCGGCATTGCCATGACCAGGATCCTCCAGAACCACAGCATATTGATAAGTAAAGACATTATTAGATGCTGTTGGAGTAAAAACGGTTTCCATTCTTTCGGCCTGGCTACCATTAACACCATTTCCTAAACGGCAGGAAAAAACTCCGGCAGCATACCCTGGCATTGCAGGTGCTACAACCGGAAAGCCTCCGCAAGGATCAACTCCTGCACCTGTTGTAATGGTATGTCTTGCATTAGCATCACCAACAGCAGCATTTACCCCGTTGGAAACAAAACCTGCAGTGCCACAACATCCGGGGTTTGCACCTGAAAATCCAATCCATCCGGATAGATCTCCAGTCTCAAAGTCAATGTTACCACAAACGCCCGACAAATTTGATGGGGGAGGAGCAGGTAAACTTTTTTGCCAGGTACCCTCTTTTTTGCCAATAAATTCTTGCTTTTTAAAATATAAAAATCCGGCATAGGCTGTCGGATATTTGATCTCTGAACCTTCTTTTAGTCTGAATTCTTTTAAAACAGTAGCTTCATCAAATCCTTTCAAAGGGTTTACAGTTGAGGTGTTTTGGCCGGTAACATTAAGTATTTCTAAAAATAGAATTGTGGAAAGCAGGATCCGTAAATTTATTTTTGAAAACAATAGTGTTGAATGAACCCTTACTGTTTTTATGAATAAATTTTTGCTCATAATGAATTAATATAAAGTCAAAAAATATTATTTGACGAAGTATATTTTATTTAAAATTTCAAAAAAACTAGTGTTTAGTTAAATCTCCAAGTATTTACAATCGATTAATAGGAAGAAAAATGGATGATCTTTTAAAAAAATTGATCTCCGAATAAGCAATTGTTTTTAGATAATTTACGAAAGGTAAATAAAAAGTACGAAATACAATTTTCTAAATTTATGTTGTTATTCTTTGCTCTTTTTCTATTCCATCAAATGGATTTAATAACAGACAGTAAACCGACCAGAAAGGTTGCATTTATTAATAAAAATATATTAACAATGAGTTCATCAAAAGAGTTTTTGACAAACGATTTGCTGGAATTTCACTTTTTTATATAATTGATAATCAGTGTTTTATGCAGTTTGGCTAGTGTTAAATAGAATTTTAGGAGTTTTTCGGGTCGGCCTCAAGGGAGAGCTTACAAAATTATCTAAGCCCAATTGATCCCTTTTTTCAAAAAAGAGAGGGTTTTTTCTTCTTGACTGTTTGTGGGAGCTTTAAAATTATACAACCAACCGGCTGTTGAGGGCAAACTCATTAAAATGGATTCAACTCTTCCATTGGTTTCTAAACCGAATCGGGTTCCTTTATCGTAAACTAAATTAAATTCTACATAACGCCCCCTGCGAAGCAATTGCCATTGTTTGTTTTCTTCGGTAAAGGGTAGGTTTTTGTTCTTATTCATTAAAAAAACGTATGCTGGAGCGAATGTATTGCCAATTTCCTGAACAAAAGCAAATAATTGTTCTTTCGTACAATTGGTAGATTTACTTAATTTATCAAAAAAAACTCCTCCTATTCCCCTGGTTTCCTTTCGGTGAGTAATGAAAAAATAATCATCGGCCCATTTTTTAAAATCAGGATAATAATTTGTATTGTGTTTGTCGCAAGCACTTTTTAGAGAAGAATGAAAAAAAACAGCGTCAACTTCATTCACATAGTGGGGAGTTAGATCAATACCCCCTCCAAACCACCAGGCACCGTTACTCATTTCGAA
>JAIOQD010000067.1 GCA_021413595.1 Bacteroidota bacterium
TATTTATAACCGTTTGCACCTGTCACGGTGTTCCAATTCCAGATAATTTGTGTTTGTGAGGCAGTGTGCGTGGCTGTTGTTGGAGCAGCTGGAGCAGAAATAGGGGATGCAGTAGAGCTTGATTGGGTACTAATACAGCCGTTTAGAGTTTGAGTAAGTGTATATGTCCCGGCAGAACTAACTGTAATTGAATTAACAGTTTGTCCTGTACTCCATAATAGGATACCAGAATAAGCGCTGGCTGTTAATCTGGAACTACCGCAGGTATCAACAATTAATATGGAAGGAGCCGGTGGAATTAAATTTACTGTTATAACCACAGTATCCGAATACACTAAATTACAGGATCCATTTGCAATTGCAGCTCTGTAATAAGTGATGCCGGATGGTATAACTTTTAGTGTATCTAAAGTGGCTCCATTTATAGTTGACCATGTTAACTGATCGGGAGAATTTTGCCATTGGAGGGTTCCAAAATAACTGCAATTTATCCTCAACACAGCGGAATCCCCCTGGCAGATGGTTGCCGATTGTGCTTTTATATCCTTACTTGCAGAAAATAACAAACAAATGACAATGAAAATAATTTTATTTAGGTTACTGCTGAGCATAAGTATTTTTAAAATTATTTTCTTATGATTAGGTTAAAAATTTCCGCTTAACCATAATTAATGAGCCAAATGAAATGGAAATAAAATTATCCCAAGCAAATCCTGCAACTGTTTTTTTGAGACACTACAACAAACTATTCAAGTCCAAATCATGAATGTAATGGGAATTAGGTTATTGACAAGCCCCATCGCATTGAATTACACCACTCATATCAGAAACCCATACGTTAGTGCTGCACGGAGGGTCATTAAAATATGTGTATTGAGCTACTGTGCAATCTGTCGAATATGTCCAGGCAGGTTCCCAATAAGCTGAAAGTGGAGCTAAAGGATAACAGTGCTTTGTAACATGTTCCCCACAATTTACTTTCGCAGTTACACATTTAGCTGGGTCGCATGCTACGGATGTCCACCCCCCCTTATCACAGACGGCACCCACATTGGCAACACAACAGGATTCTGTTGTTTGGGTCAAAGTGGTTACGGAAGAATTTCCACAACCATTATAGGCCCATATATACAGCGTATAAATGGTGTTACAGGTAAGCCCGGTTTGTGTATAGGAAAGATTTGCTAAGTTATCAGTAGCAGTGCTATAATTATTGACGGTGTTAAATTTATAACCAGTGGCACCAGAAACAGTATTCCAATTCCAAACAATCGTTGTTTTAGTGGGAGTTGCAGCTCCTGCTGTTGGAGCAAGCGGAATCGAATTTACAGTTATAATTACATTATCGACTGAAGATGCGCATGGGGCATTAGAAATAGTCCAACTTAGTGTTACCAAGCCGGGTTCAATTAGCCCGGTTACTCCGGATATTGGAGAGCCCGAATTGGTTATGGTTGCTGTGCCCGAAACTATTGACCACGCTCCTGTTCCTATAGTTGGTGAATTTCCTGCTAATGTTGCAATGTTTATCCCACAGGCAAGATTTATATCTGAGCCAGCGTTGGCTATGCTGGGAACAGCTGTTGGTGATGCAGTTCCACTGCCTGCTGCACTAATGCATCCATTTACAGTTTGACTCACTGTGTAGTTTCCGGCTGAATTTACTGAAATTGAATTAAGAGTCTGTGCGTTACTCCACAATAATGCACCAGTAAAGCCATTTGCTGTAAGGGTTGAGCTCCCACAGTTATCAATCACTGCAACTGTTGGTGCCGGTGGAATAATTATTGGTAATGCTGTAGCACTTCCAATTGAACTGCTACAACCATTTACAATTTGAGTAAGTGAATATGTCCCGGCAGAACTAACTATAACCGCAGTATCGGAATATACTATATTACAGGTTCCGCTTGCAATAGCAGCTCTGTAATAACTGGTGTTGGAGGGTATAACCTTTAGTGTATCAAAAGTGGCTCCAATTATAGTTAACCAGGTTGCCTGATCGGAAGAGTATTGCCATTGGAGAGTTCCTAAATAACTGCAATTCATTCTCAACACAGCTGAATCTCCTTGACAGATTACCGCAGACTGTGCTTTTATCTGCCTGCTCCCAAAAAACAACAAACAAATGAAAATGAAAATACTTTTATTTAAGTTACTATTGAGCATCAGTGTTTTTTTAATTTGTTCCATACAATAAAGCCAACCAAACTTTACTTAACCAATGTAACAAGTCCTTTGAAATTATGTTTCTCCTTTTTAAAATCTGTAACATTAATAACATACACATAAACGTCCGCTTGAGCAATGCTACCAGACTTATTTGCTTTACCATCCCAAGGTTGGTTTATATCTATAGTTTTATAAATCAGTTTCCCCCAACGATCAAATATCATCATTTCGTACTCTTTGATAAAAATACCTTTGCCCGAAAAATCATCATTTACGCCATCATCATTTGGTGTAAAGGCATTTGGAATATAAAATAAAAAATCAGGTTCAATAATAATAGTTTGATAAGCCGTATCACTACAATTGTATAACGTAGATGTAATAAGTGTTATCACATAAGTGCCGGTATCGGCATATGTATGAAACAATGGATCCTTAATAGAACTTGTATCAAGATCACCAAAATTCCAATGCCATAAATTTGCTCCGGTTGATAGCTCTGTTAATGATACCAAAGGATGTATTATCGAAGCTGTACTTGGCTGTACTGAAAAATTCGCTATCGGATTTGGATACACGGTAATATAATTATTTTCAGATTTTGTTGTAACACATCCGCTATCCGAGGTAACCGCTAAAGTAACAGTACGATTAATTAACGAAAAAATGGAATCATTGGAATAACAATGAAATACATTTTGTATAACACTTGTAGGGCCACTATCACCAAAGGTCCATAACCATTGAGCATTGGTTCCTGTTGCAATAAAAGATGAATCATTAAAGCTGATACACAAAGGCTCGCATCCGACTTTTTTATCCACTGTAAAATTCACAATAGGATTGGGATGAACTATACTTGTTTTTGTTATAGAATCTTTACAACCAAAATTGGAAACAACAAGTAATTGAACTGAATAAGAACCAATCGTAGCATACAGATGCGTAGGGCTTTGATTTGAGTTTAGTGGGCTGCCATCATCAAAATTCCACTTCCATGATTGTATTGTATCAGTTACTGGGATGAAAGATAAATCAGTAAAAGAACTTGTAATTGCATTACAAACATTTATTGTGCTAAATTGTGCAACAGGCAAAGGATGAACGACAACGGATTTAACAGTTGTATCGGAACAACCATTATTAGTGGCAAGTATTAACGTAACAATGTAAGTTCCCGGGTTAGCATAGGTATGGCTTGGATCCTGAAGAGAGCTTAACAAAGTACCGTCACCAAAATTCCAGGACCAGCTCGCAATATTTCCATTTGAGATAGTTGATGAGTCAATGAAATACATGGGTTCGTTAAAACAAATATCTGTAAACCCAAATTTTGCCTTAGGCTTATCGAAAACTGTAATTGTATTTTGCAACGTATCAGAACAGCTTAAATTAGAAGAATAGTTAATTAAAGTAACCGTATAGTTTCCTGTTGAAGTATATAAATGCTGTGGACTTGATGCACTTGTATTTAAAGCTGAACCGTCACCAAAATTCCATGACCAGTTTGCTATGCTCCCTATAGTTGGAGCCATAGATGTATTGACAAAAACAACCGAATTAAGCAGGCAAGCATTACTGAATGAAAATGCGCTATTGGGTGCATCAAATACATTTACAGGAATAATAGCTACATTCGAACAACCATCAGTTGTAGTTGATACTAATGTAACAGTAAATGTACCTTCTGTGGGATAATAATGATCAGGATTTTGCAAATTACTAGTTGGGCTGGCATCGCCAAATGCCCAAAGATAATTGGCTATTGAAGTGGTATTATCAATAAAAGTGGTATCTGTAAAATGCAGAGTATCTCCGAAACAAATGTTACTAAAGGAAAAGCCTGTTGCTGGGTTAAAATAAACCTGAACCGATTTTGTGATCGTATCTGCACAACCAAAACTATTGTTTACAATTAAAGTAACATTATAATTTCCGGAATTAACATAGGTATAAGAAGGATTTTGACTGCCATTTAAAGAACTTCCATCACCGAAATCCCAGCTCCAGGCATTTATTGTTCCAACTGATGATATGGAGTTATCTGTAAATTGGGTAGCATGTGTATTACATTCGGTGGTATTGCTGAAAGCTGCTATAGGATCAGGATTTTTTGTGATTAGGAAACTAATAGTATCCCTACAGCCGTTGGCATCTATAACGGTAGCGATATAAATCCCTGCAGCAAGCCCTGTGGCTGTTTGTGTAGACTGAGAAGGGCTTGTATTCCAGGAAAATGTATAAGGTGTTTTTCCGCCAGTAGCATTAACTGTAGCAGAACCATTTAAGCTGTTTAAGCAACTTTCATTGATAATTGTTCCTTGAGAAAGTAACAGAGGTGCAGTCTGCGTAACACATACATTTATATAAACCTGCGATTGCACCTGAAAACATTGAGTAAGTATAAACAATAAAAAAAAATATGGATATTTCATTCTCATCTATTTAAAAACTATGCAACTGTTATAACAACAGACAAAAAAAATTTAACAGCCATTTTTTTCTGCGACTGCCCTCCAACTATGAACTTAACGAAATTTCGATATGCATTAAAATAAATAAATTCTGTATTAGCTCCTTATTTTTTCCTCACCAATGAAATAACCCCTTTAGAATCATATTCTTTG
>JAIOQD010000750.1 GCA_021413595.1 Bacteroidota bacterium
CCTTATTTGACTATGAATCTATGTGGTTTAAATATTTTGTTATTCAATAAAACTATTGGACTAATATTTACTAAGTATTGGTATACAAAATCTCGGAATTTTGCAGCGTAATTGGGGGTTAAAATCTTGAACCACATAGAAACATAGATTTATAGGTAATAAAGAAAATAAATTTTTAGCATAGGGCTATGTTTAAGCGAAGTCTATGTGAAATTTGTATCCTTATTTGACCTATGAATCTATGTGGTTTAAATATTTTGTTATTTAATAAAATTATTGGACTAATAGGTAATGGTACAATTTGTCACCTAATCCATTTTAATATCCTTCACATTCAATTGAAGCGAAACTTTACCATTGTACTCGTTTTCCTCAATAGCATAACAGGCACTAAATGGCTTTTTTCTGAGTATATCCTCAAAATGCTGTGCTTGGCCAAAAGCGATGGATGAAATACTTTCGGCAAGATTTTCAGCCGCCTGAATGTCCAATTTTAAATGATTGCTCCCAACAATACGCACATATCCTTTATCCACCAAATGCTTAGTAATAAACACTGGCGACATATTTTCAGGACCAAAAGGTTCGAATTGTTTTAATATCCTGAAAAATTTAGGAGTGATCTCATTCAATTCTAATTCTGCCTCAATTACAATTTCCGGAACAAGCATGTGTTCCTCAATTGTGGAACTTACTATTTCTTCAAAACGCTGTTGGAAGGCTTCCAGATTTTCCATTTTTAATGTTAATCCTGCCGCGTATTTATGCCCTCCGAATTGTTCCAATAGATCAGAGCAGGCCTCAATGGCGTTATACACATCAAAATCTTTTACTGAACGAGCCGAGCCGGTAGCTTTCCCATTGGATTCGGTAAGCACTATTGTGGGACGGTAATATTTTTCTATCAAACGTGAAGCAACAATACCGATCACTCCCTTATGCCAATCGGAATGAAACAATACCGTTGATTTACGATTGATTAGTTCAACATTGTCATCGATCATACTTAAAGCATGCTGGGTAATAGTTAAGTCCAATGCCCTGCGTTCGGTATTGGTAGAGTTAATATTTATCCCTGATGTTTTTGCATGATCAACATTATCGGAAACAAGCAGGGCCACAGCATTCCTTCCTGTCTGAATTCGGCCTGCCGCATTAATACGTGGGCCAATAGTAAAAACCAATTCATTAATGGTGACCTTTTTTTTGATGTTTGCCAGATCTAAAATTGCTTTTATTCCATTACGGGGCTTTTTGTTGATCTGCTCCAAACCAAAATAACACAGTGTACGATTTTCCCCAGTGATAGGAACAAGATCAGAAGCAATGGAAATGGCAGTAAGGTCTAAATATTCAGTAAGTTCATCAAAAGGGATATTGTTTTTTTGTGCATAGGCTTGCACTAATTTGAAACCAACACCACAGCCACAAAGCTCATCAAAAGGGTAAGTGCAGTCACTTCGCTTGGGATCCAAAACGGCAACAGCATTGGGCAATGTTTCACCCGGACGGTGATGGTCGCAAATGATAAAATCGATATTTCGTTCATTCGCATAATCTACTTTATCATTGGCTTTGATACCACAATCAAGAGCAATGATCAATGTAAAATTATTATCTTTCGCATAATCAATACCTTGGAAAGAAATTCCATAACCCTCGGCATATCGATCAGGAATATAATAGTCAACTAATAAATTATCATGCTCCTGATAACTATTCAATAGCTTTTCGGGTTGAGTAATAAAAGGCAATTTTTTTAAAAAGGAATATACCAACGAAACCGCTGTGGTTCCATCCACATCATAATCGCCATACACTAAAATTTTCTCATTTTTTTTAATGGCTTGTTCCAACCGGATGATGGCTTTATCCATGTCCTTCATTAAAAAAGGATCGTGCAGATCACTCAGCGATGGGCGGAAAAATTTTTTTGCATCCTCATAATTGCTTATGCCACGCTGTGCAAGCATATTTGCTAATATCTTATCAATACCCAGTTCTAAAGTAAGTTGTTTTACTATCGCTTCATCAGCACCTGATTTTATACTCCACCGTTTTTCCATAATTCCTTTTGTGTTTGTAAATATACTACGAATTACTACTCTACAAATTAGGAATAAATAACGAATTACAAATTCTTTTTTCAGAGAAGAAAAGGTCAAAGACGACTTGTTCTTCATTTTGTAGAAACAGGTCGGTGTTTGCTACTTTCAATATAACAGATTGGTATATTCATACTAATTCGTTAAAGAGTAATTCGCAGAAACAATATTTTGTAGTACATTTGTACTATGCTAAAAGTAAAGGTAAACAACAACAAAGAACACAAAATTGTGTTTGAAGATCC
>JAIOQD010000774.1 GCA_021413595.1 Bacteroidota bacterium
AAAGGATTTTTGTGAAATTTATTCTTCAGAGAAGAATGTATCCTGAGCTTTTGTCGAAGGAATCCCTAACGCAGAAGCTTGGAAGACTGCATTTTTAACCGGAATAAGTTCCATCCAAAGATGTTCCACTGAGATTAGTGCAAAATTATCACTTTCAGCCAAAAGCTTTGTGTCTTTGCGCCTTTGCGGTTAAAATATTTTCTGCGCTCTATCTGTATTAAATAGTACCATTAAATCCTAATCTTTTTGTACTTTTGTATTCCTGAAAAAAGTAATAAATAATTACCAAATTAAAAATTTCGCAAAATGAATATTACTCAAGAAAATGTTGATGAATTAAATGCTGTACTTAGAGTGAAAGTAACAGCTGAAGATTATTTACCTAAAGTTGAGAGTGCCTTAAAAGCGCATCAGAAAAAAGCGTCTATACCAGGATTTCGTCCAGGGAAAGTTCCTTCTGGAGTGATAAAAAAAATGTATGGAAGATCTGTATTGGTTGAAGCAGTTAATAAGTTGTTAAACGACTCCTTATACACTTATTTAAATGAAAATAAAATTGAAGTATTGGGTAACCCTTTACCAAAATTAGATAGCCATATTGATTGGGATAACCAAAAAGATTTTGAGTTTTTATATGAAATGGGACTTGCTCCTAAATTTAATGTTGAACTTTCAGCCAAAGATAAATTCAGCTATAAAACGGTGAAAATTGATGAGGAGCTGATAAACAAATATATCTCTGATATTTCTAAACGTTACGGAAAGGTGGAGAATGTTGATGTTTCTGGCGATAGCGACCTCTTGAATGGTGATTTTGTGGAATTGGATGCAAATGGAGAAATTTTGGCAGGAGGTATTTTCAAAACTTCATCTATATTTTTAGATAGAGTAAAAGATGAAACTACAAAAAAAGCCTTGATCGGTTTAAAAAAAGATGACAAAGTAGTTTTGGATGCGCAAAAATTAGCTGATAACCCGGTTGATATCGCAACCATGTTAGGTATTGAAAAAGAAGCTGCCGAAAAAATAACATCAAAGATTCAGTTTACTGTAAAAAATATCAGTCGTTTAGCCGGTTCTGACATTAATCAGGAGTTATTCGATAAAATTTATGGCGAAGGAACTATCACCAGCGCTGAAGAATTTAAAGCGAAAATCAAGGACGAATTGACCGGAATGTTCATTAATGACAGCGAACGCAAATTTTACAATGATGTAGTTGAGTATTTGATGAACAAAATCAATTTTAATTTGCCTACCGAATTTTTGAAACGCTGGATCGTTGCGGTAAATGAAAAGCCGGTAACACCTGAACAAGTGGAAACTGAGTTTGAAGGGTATTCAAAAGGATTAAAATGGTCCTTGATCGAAAATAAAATCATTAAGGACAATAATATCCAGGTTACCAATGAAGAAGTTATAGAATCTACCAAACAAATGATTATTGAGCAATTTAGTAAATACGACCCAACTCCTATGGAACCAGAGGCCTTGAATGCAACCACTCAACGAGTATTATCAAACAAGGAAGAAGCAAAAAAAATATACGAAAAATTATACGGAGATAAAGTAATGACCTTGTTCAAATCCAAATTTACATTGGAGAACCAGGAACTTTCTTACGATGATTTTTTCAAAAACGCATAAATTCGATTTTAGAT
>JAIOQD010000775.1 GCA_021413595.1 Bacteroidota bacterium
ATCCAGATCATTTGGGATAGCAAGGTCAATCACCACTTTTTTTGATCTATCCTCAGCAACTAAACTCTTGTATATTTCAGGAGTGATAATACTTTCGGAAGCACCGGTACAGGTAACAATAATATCAAAACCTTTATTGTAGTTTTTTAATTCCGAAAGGGTATAAGCTGTACCGTTTAATTCTTCAGCTAATTTTTGTGCATTTGCTAAGGTGCGGTTAAATATAGTGAAGTTTGCAAATTTATGTTTTTTTAAATACTTAGCCATGGTGGTATTGGTAACACCAGAACCAATTATTAAGAAACGGGCATCTTGTTTTACATTTAACTCACGTAGTTTACGGTATGCCAATGACACTACCGATACAGGATTACGGGCAATATTAGTATGTGTATAAACGTCTTTTGCGGTTTCCACTGTTCTTTTAATTGCCAAACGAATTAAATCGCCTGTTAAATTATGTTTGCTACATTTCTCATAGGCATTACGAACCTGAGTAATAATTTCTCGTTCTCCAACTACCAATGAATCTATTGATGATGCTACATTAAACAAATGACGCAAAGCATCATCGCCTTCAAATACCTGTGCGTTTTCTATTGCCCAATTAATTTCAGACTCAGTCCAATCGGTATTAAATGCGGTAAAGAATTTTTTAAGGTAATTGGTATTTACGCTTTCGTTATTGGATAGCATAAACTCAACACGGTTACAGGTAGAAAGGTATAATAATTCGTCAAGACCGGCTTGCTGCTTTAAAAAAGCTAAGCTATCTTGTAAAGCATTTTCTTCGATATGAAGCTTACCGATATCATTAATGTCGGTAATTTTGTGTGTAAACGCTATAATTTTAACTTTATTCACCAGGGGCATTTTTTTGTCTTTACAAATATCCCCTCTATTTCGGAGCATATTGTCATGGAATTGTCATAATCTTAGTTTAGAACGATTCTTAATAGGTGGAGGCGCTTTTATCATTGAGGCACTAAGGCCACTGAGGAATTATGACTTTGCTCAGTTTAAGGTTTATTTGGGCGTTTCACTTTCTTAAACAAGAAAGAGTCGGGCTTTCCACTTCAATCTTCCCTTCCGCTCATTAGCGGAAGGGAAGGATTTACGTTACAATCCCTAACGCAAAGCATCCCGTAAGAAGCAATATTTTTGATAAATTAAGCCTGATTGCAGCCCTTCGGCTCCGCTCAGGATAAATTCCAAGCCCGCAAAAGGAAGAGGTTTGCGTGGAGCGCGGACTTGTAAAGTAAAGTAGGAGGGGTGTTGAAAGAATGAGAATTTGGACTTCCAAATCCTTCCTTAATTTCTAACTAAGAATAATTCTGTCAAAACAGGTTTAAAATATAGTTTTCAACAATTATTTGCAAATTAGTTTGTTGGGAATAAAAAATCTACCTATCTTCGCGTCCCGAATTAAATAATTTTGGAATATTAAGAATATAAATTAATACTAAATACAGTGGAAGCATTAAGTTACAAAACGGTTTCAGCAAGTAAAGAAACTGTAAACAAAGGATGGGTGTTAATAGATGCCGAAGATCAAGTATTAGGTCGTTTGAGCTCAAAAGCAGCCTTTATCCTAAGAGGTAAAGATAAAACTAACTTTACTCCTCACGTTGATACAGGTGATAATGTTATCATTATCAATGCTGAAAAAGTAAAATTAACCGGTAACAAATTAACTGAAAAAGAATATGTGCGCCACACAGGTTACCCGGGCGGACAACGTTTTGCTACTCCTAAAGAGTTGTTAGCAAGAAAACCGACTGAGGTTATCAGAATGGCAGTTAGCGGTATGTTACCAAAAAATAAATTAGGTGATGCATTAAGACGCAACGTTTATATTTATGCAGGTGCAGAGCATCCACACGCAGCACAACAACCAAAAGAAATTAAATTAAATACAATTAAATAAAACAATGGAAGTAGCAAATACTCTTGGTAGAAGAAAAACCGCTGTAGCACGTGTTTATGTGCAAAAAGGAACTGGCAACATTGTAATCAACCACAAAGATTACAAGGCTTATTTCACAACATCTGCTTTACAATACAAAGTTACTCAAGCATTCAGCGTTACTAAAACGTTAGGTGAATTTGATGTAAAAGTAAATGTAAAGGGGGGCGGGGTAACAGGTCAGGCAGAAGCTGTACGTTTAGCAATTGCCCGTGCTTTAGTAGAAATTGATACGAATCATAAACCACTATTAAAAGTAGACGGTTTAATGACTCGTAATCCTAAAATGGTTGAACGTAAAAAACCTGGTCAGAAAAAGGCCCGTAAACGTTTCCAATTTAGCAAGCGTTAATATTATCTGGAAGTATGAGATCAATGAAAATTGATTTCATACTTTTATTTAAGAAACATCTATCAAAAAAAGTATTAATAATTATAAATAAAGACTCAATGTCATCAAGAACAAATTTTACTGAATTATTAGAGGCAGGATCACACTTTGGTCACTTAAAAAGAAAATGGAACCCTGCTATGGCTCCATATATATTTACTGAAAAAAACGGTATTCATATTATCGATTTAAATAAAACTGTTGTAAAAATAAACGAAGCTGCTGAAGCTTTGAAACAAATTGCAAAATCAGGTAAGAAAATTTTATTTGTAGCTACTAAAAAACAAGCTAAAGATATTGTTGCTGATAAAGTAAAAACAATTGGTATGCCTTATGTTACTGAGCGTTGGCCAGGTGGTATGCTTACCAACTTTGCTACTATACGTAAAGCTGTTAAAAAAATGGCTACTATTGATAAAATGAAGAAAGATGGTACATTCATGACTCTTTCTAAAA
>JAIOQD010000776.1 GCA_021413595.1 Bacteroidota bacterium
AGTTTTAAGGTAGGAATGTTACTGAGCAATTTTGCCTGGAGAGCAGAAGGGATAAGGTGCATATTATCGGGTACAAAACCATTAATTACAAAGGAAACTATCCAATCCGGACATCGGATCAGCTTGTTTTCAAATGAAAAAATCAAAAAACTCTTTCCTGATTATAAATTTATTTCGGTTGAACAAGCTGTAAAGGACACATGTAAATTATATTTGAGAGATAACGCTCCTATGGCTACTGCAAGTTTATAGATTTATTGTGCTTGCCGAATATCTGAGTTACTTTGTTTATTTAATGAATTTAGAATAGTGGGAGCGGGGAGGGGCTATTTCTTATTCATAATTTCAGCCTGCATCTTGCTTAAATCGTTTAATACAGTTTGGTATAATTCGATCAATAATTCAGGATGTTGAGAATAAAAATCAAAACTTTCATCGTATTGTTTTTTACTGATATTATTTTTTTTCAATACGTCAAAATTGGGACTTGGATTTGCTGGGTTCAGTTTATCAGCAGTTGTTGCATTTAAATTTATTGTTGCTTCTAATAAATGAATATCCAGCATTACTTCGATCATTTTCTCTTTTGGTAAAATGGTTTCGGGAATGCTAACTGTTTTTTTACCGGAACAGGCAAAAAATAATAAACAAGCGATAATCAGGGTGAATTTTTGCATCAGTATTATATTTAAACTTCAGCGAAAGTACTGAAAAATTATTTATTTTTGTGTTTATGAGTACATTTCAGAATAAGGTGGTTTGGATTACAGGGGCTTCTTCTGGTATTGGGGAAGCATTGTCAAGTGCTTTAGCTTCAGAGGGCGCTAAGCTTATTCTGTCGTCACGAAGAAAAGGAGAACTGGAACGAGTAAGAAGTACCTTGAAGGCTGAGGATGCAGATATATTAATATTGCCGCTTGATTTGGCGGATACTTCCAAAACGTATGCGCTCACAAAGCAAGTAATTGATAGATTTGGGCGTATTGATATTCTTATTAATAATGGCGGTATCAGCCAGCGTTCATTAACGAAAGATACTTCATTGGATATTGACAGAAAAGTAATGGAAGTTAATTATTTTGGTACCATTGCGCTGACAAAAAGTGTATTACCATACATGCTAAAGCAAAAAAGCGGACATATAATTGTAATTAGCAGTATTGTTGGGAAATTTGGATTTTATCTTAGATCGGCCTATTCTGCTTCTAAACATGCTTTACATGGTTTTTTTGAATCTATGCGAATGGAAATATATAATGATAATGTGAAGGTATTAATTGTTTGTCCTGGGAAAATTCGTACCAATATTTCAGTTAACGCAGTTACCGGTGACGGCAGTAAACACAATGTAATGGATGAAAGCACAGATAAAGGATTAAGTCCCGAAGCCTGTGCTCAACAAATTTTAAATGGAATAAGAAGTAAACAGGAAGAGTTATTTATCGGTGGTATTGATTTACGTGCTATCTGGTTGAAGCGTTTTTTTCCAAAGTTATTTTCAAAAATAATACGAAAACAAAAAATGGAGTAAGTAAATTTGAAATTGAAGATGTGTTATTTTGAAAAATATTAAAAAAAATGAAAAATGGATCAAAAACCTACAATTGCAGGCATTCAACAAATAGGCATTGGAATACCCAATGTACATGAAGCGTTTAAGTGGTATCGCCAACATTTCGGAATGGATATTCCTATTTTTGAAGAGGCCGCTGAAGCTAATTTAATGTTGCCTTACACAGGCGGAAAGCCCCATCAGCGTCATGCAATTTTAGCTATAAATATGAAAGGTGGAGGCGGTTTTGAAATATGGCAATATACGAGCCGAGTACCTCAACCACCAGCATTTGAAATGCAATTGGGGGATCTGGGTTTTTATTGCACACGTATGAAAACAACTGATGTAAAAGGTTCTTTTGAATTTTTGAAATCGAAAAAAGTTAATTTAGTTACTGAATTAACTAAAGATGCTGGCGGCAATGATACTTTTTATATGCGTGATCCCTGGAATAATTTATTTCAGATTGTAAAAGGTAATTCCTGGTTTGGTAATGGAATTCAATTGACTGGAGGCCCTGTAGGTTGTATGATTGGTGTTACTGATATGGAGTGTTCAAAAAAATTCTATGCCGATATTTTAGGATTTGATACTGTAGTTTATGATAAAGAAGGTGTGTTTGAAGATTTTAAAAATTTACCAAGTGGATCCAATAAAGTTCGAAGAGTATTATTAAAACACAGCAAGCCACGCGTTGGTGCATTTTCCAAATTGTTGGGTGAAAGTGAGATGGAATTGGTACAAATATTTGATCGTTCCCCTCGCAAAATTTTTGAAAATAGGTTTTGGGGCGATCAGGGTTTTATTCATTTATGTTTTGATATTACCAACCAAGCTGCTATGAAAAAGTTATGTGCTGAAAAAGGCTATCCATATACTGTTGATAGCGGAGAGAAATTTGACATGGGGGAAGCCGCAGGACATTTCAGTTACATTGAAGATCCAGATGGGGCATTGATTGAATTTGTTGAAACTAAAAAAATTCCTGTCCTGAAAAAATTAGGTTGGTATTTAGATCTGCGTAAACGTGATGCCCTAAAGCCATTGCCAAATTGGATGTTAAAGGCTTTGAAATTTAATAGGGTGAAAGATTAATGAGTGAAATTATGTGTGTGATAATGGTATTCCCCCCTCCCAAATCTTATTTAAGTAACAGTAATGTTTTAATGGGTATGAAATCAGCATGTGCTTTTATTGTTTTTTTTATATTAGTTACCTCATTTGCAAATGCTCAAAATAAGTATAAGCGAGCGTATCCTCTGAAAAATAAACATTTTCAACATACGGCCTCTTATTCTTCTGGGAATGCTATAATTTATATTGATAGAGATAGTTTGATTGAGAATCTCCGATCTCAGGCTCAATCTTCAAATTATGTTGAATCTCATAAAACTCGAATAAAAAATACAACTGAAAGAATAATAGGATTATCTCAAAAAAGTGATACAACAAACGTTTCTTCAATAGTTGAAGATCAGGAAATTGTAAATATGACGCTCGCTTATTTTTCGGAATGTATTTTTAAAAAGCAAGCAAATGTTATCGACAAAAGAACAAACGAATTTGTAAAAAAAATTATTGTTAAGAAATCCTATAGTTCGACAAAAAAGTCACGCACTTATGCTTTCTATTTCTATTTTTTACCCAATGACAAGAAAGAATTTATGCATAGAATTGAAAGAATTGGTTCTGGAACTAAATTTTTATAATCGACAGATGCCAAATGGCAGAAAAGCTTTGCCCTTACAATTCTGTTAGCCTTTAATTTTGATAAAAAATATTCGGTAGAAGAATCTAATCAGTATTGTAAATAATAACAAAAATGAAACTTGAATTTCTGGATACAATAAATGAATATGGGGACCATATTGTAAAGCTTTATGACTTTAACAAAGAGGAGGCTGCTAAATTCAGACAGGCGATTCAGGAAACAATTATAAATGCCAATAAGCCACTTGATTTGAATTCACTGGACTTTATTCAGCCTATTAATTGCAAATTAATACTTCATATTTCTGATACAGACGAAGGTGTTTTTTCAATTGATAATCAAACCTTTTTTTGCGATCTAACTATTGATGGTTATATAGAAATGCTTCGTTTGATAGAGCCATATTGTAACAAAAGCACAAGAAGCTTTCAAATGTTGTACGATCTGGATACAGAAATTGATCTACTATTTTCTCCTTCCGCTTAAAAGAAGGCGTTTTACCCACGATATAGCTTTGAGTCATAAACGTATTAATATCCGTTAAAAAAATCGATTTTTTTAATGTAAATCCAAACCCATTTGAAATTGCAATTAGAAAACATCGAAATACAAATAGGCCAGAGACCTTATTAATAAAAGCGTAGCGGGACGCTATGCTCAACGGGGGTAATTTTCAATTTTCAGGTTTCGTACAATCATGGTTACAAATCCCCACCAGAGGGGAGGGGATACCATTTAATAACCGGGACGAATGAAATACACTCACTACTGCAGAACATTATTTTAAAAACTCTATAATGATTATAGTTCCTGTCATACCAGCACCACCGTTTTGAGAAGTTGTACTATTAGTGTTACATGCTCCTGACCCACCTGCACCAGAAATAGTTGCTGCAACACCCGCAGTAACGCCTGCCGTTGTCCTAACAGGTCCATTTGCCCCTCCCCCTAAATAGGAAGCTCCGCCATTTCCAGCTGCAACTGCTGGCCCGGCCGCACCAAATCCTGTAGAACCATCAATACCTGTTTGATTTATTTGACCATTAGTGCCTGAACCACCAGCACCACCAGTAAATGCCGCCCAAGTATTACCATAAGCAGACCCCGTACCTACGCCACCGGCACCACCGGCACCCGTCAGTGTCGCACCTGTACCCACCGGATTAAATGTAGAACTACCACCGGTACCACCAGTACCACCATTGCCAGAACCGGCAGCACCTGCTGCACCTATAGCATAAGCTGCAGTAGCACCACGTTCATCAGTAATGTAATACGAAATAGCTGCGCCACCGCCACCGCCACCGCCAGCTGCACTTGATGACGAACCATCAGAATCTGCTGCACCACCACCGCCACCACCGCCAACAACAATTATCTGTGCATAAATACAATTAGCGTCAGTAGTAAATGTTCCTGAACCGGATGAATAAGTTGTTGTTTTTGTAGAAGCAATTCCACCAACAGTTATAGATCCTGCACCATTAGTAATCGAAATGCCTGAACCAGCAGTTAAAGTGTTTTTGTCTAAGGTATTACCTGTTGTGTTTCCTATAAGAAGCTGACCATTAGTATATGAGCTTTGCCCTGTACCGCCATTAACAACAGGAATTACAGTTGTCCCAGTGATTGTACCATTAATAATAGGAGTAGCAAGTGTTGGTGAGGTTCCAAAAACTGCTGCGCCTGTTCCTGTTTCATCACTTATTGATGTTAACATTTGAGCTGAAGTTATACTACTTGCCAATGTACTATATAATGTATTTGTACCTGCAGGTATTGTTGCATTAGAGGTTGCAGTAGAAGTTAAAGTTGTTGCAAACGCTCCGCTTGTTATCAAAGAACTCCCATCTATTAGCGTCAATGTTGCACTTGTTGTTGGTGCTGTAAGTGTTACCTTATTTATTGCAGTGGCTGTAGCAACTCCAATGTCAGGAGTGGTTAAAGTTAAGCCTGCAAGGGTCAAAGCACCAGAAGCACGATTCAAAGCTACCGAAGTTGTACCGATAAATGTTGAGGAAGAGTTGGCAGCATTATCCCCTGTATTTGTACCTGATACTGACGCATCAAGGGGAACTGTCAATGTTTTTGAGGTAGTACCACCTCCAACTGTAAAACCGGTTGCAAGCGCTGTTAAGGTTAAACCATTTACAGAACTTGGAGTAATGGCACCTAACCCAATTGTTAATGCCGGGGTAGGTGAAGCCATCGACCATGTTGCCGTTACACCATTGTTAGCAGCCGCTGTTGATACAGCAGTTACGGTTCCTTCTTCAATATAATCTGAATTTAGGACCAGATCGGTAAATTTTGCTGAACCTGCTGTGCCATTAATATTAATAATTTTATAAGTCTTATTGTTACTCTGCATTTCTAAATACGTACCATACGACAATGCAGTACCAAATACGGTAGCGGCATCAGCTATCCTTACTATTTTTGAGGGACTAACCTGCGAAAACAGTAAGGATGGTAACAATAGAAATAAAATTATTAATTTTTTCATATAAATTATTAATAGGTATAAGAAACCGTTAATCTATCATATTGGTAAACAGGAATAATAATCGCAACTACTGATCCGGTAAGCGTATATTGATTGGTAACTGTTAAAGGCAAGCCATTCAGTTCTACTGTTATTCCTGTAGCCGCAGCTGGAGCATTTGCAAGTGAATAGGTTCTGGCTGTGCTTG
>JAIOQD010000777.1 GCA_021413595.1 Bacteroidota bacterium
CGGCTAGGATGAAATACATCCAATGCATCCATTTTTTCGCCAGTACCAACAAATTTAATCGGTTTGTTTACCACCGATTTAATAGAAAGAGCAGCACCACCACGGGTATCACCATCTAATTTTGTTAATACTACACCATCAAAATCAAGTATGTCGTTAAATGCTTTGGCAGTGTTTACAGCATCCTGGCCTGTCATTGCATCAACCACAAATAGTATTTCATCGGGCTCAACCGCTTTTTTTACAGCAGCAATCTCATTCATCATCGCTTCATCGATCGCCAAACGACCTGCAGTATCTATAATTACTACAGTATTGCCATTATCTTTCGCATGCTGAATGGCCCGCTTCGCAATAGATACAGCATCTTTATTTTCAGGATCGGCATATACATCAACACCTATTTGAGCTCCTAATACCTGCAATTGCTGAATAGCAGCAGGTCGGTAAATATCGCAAGCTACTAATAAAGGCTTTTTGCCACGTTTTGTTTTTAGATAATTCGCAAGTTTACCCGAAAAAGTGGTTTTACCAGAACCTTGCAAACCACTCATTAATATAATGGTTGGATTGCGGATCAATTTAATGTCAGCTGTTTCACCACCCATTAAATTGGTAAGTTCCTGCTGAGTAATTTTCACCATTAATTGCCCCGGTGAAATAGCAGTAAGTACATTTTGTCCTAATGCTTTTTCTTTTACTGTATCAGTAAATTGTTTGGCTACTTTGTAGTTAACGTCAGCATCCAATAAGGCTTTACGGATTTCCTTAATGGTTTCGGATACGTTAATTTCAGTGATTTTCCCTTGGCCTTTTAATAATTTAAAGGCGCGCTCCAGTTTGTTACTTAAATTATCAAACATGTTTGTTTTTTAAAAATATGAGATGCAAATTTAGTAATTTAAGAGAGAAAATAGAAATTTTTATCGGAAATCCAATAGGAGAGGGGTTTTAATTAATTTTGACGTTCCTCTCTTGTTAAAAATCAATGGCGCGAGCTTTTGGGCTCTCTTTTCAATTTGATTTGCACAAAAAAAAATGTATTTTAACCGAAGCGAAAATTGAAAATATATCAACAATTATGTAATATGAATCATAAATCAACCATAAAAAATATGCTAAAATTAATGTCATTTTTACTAGTGTTTTGTCTTTATTCTCAGCTATCAGCGCAAACATTTAAGGCTAACCAACAGAAGTGTGAGCGTGTGAAATTGGCATATAATGAAAAATGGGAAGGGCTGAAGGATGAAATGCAAAAGCAAGGGATCAATAGCACAGGTTTTGAAACGTATATACAAATTTTTAAGAAAAATAAAATGGTTGAGGTATGGCTAAGATCCAAGGGTGAAAAGGAATTTAAGCTATTTAAATCGTACGCCATTTGTTCCTCTTCAGGAGTTTTAGGCCCAAAACGAAAACAAGGAGATATGCAGGTTCCTGAAGGTTTTTATGATATTGCTGTTTTTAATCCATATAGCAGTTACCACCTATCCTTAGGAGTTAGCTATCCCAATGCAAGCGATAAAATAATAGGCAGTGGAAATTTGGGTGGTGATATTATGATCCACGGAAATTGTGTTACAATTGGTTGTGTGCCGCTTACTGATAATTTTATTAAGGAGGTGTATATACTTGCTGTTGAAGGTCGTAATAACGGACAGCAAAATGTTCCTGTTCATATTTTCCCCTCTAAAATGGATGAAAAAGGAATGGATATATTAGTCGAAAAATATTCTAATGATACACAGCTCCTTGCATTTTGGAAAAATCTAAAAATTGGTTATGATTACTTTGACAAGAATAAGAAGTTACCAAAAGTAAGTACCGATAAATCCGGAAAGTATATTTTCAATTGAGTTAATTTGATATAATGTTTTTTGTATCTGAAGTCTCGTAATTTAAAATTTAAGCGGATATTAAAAATAAAAAAAGCCCCAATACAAAGAGTATTGGGGCTTTTTAAAGATAAAAAAATTATTTTGTTTTAACAATTCTTTTTGTTTCAACAATTGTTCCTTCTTTGTAAGTACGGTAAAAATACATTCCTGAAGGTAAATTTGAAAAATCAATCTCAATTTTACTATTTGTTGCATCTAATGCAATAGTTTGTATTTTTTCACCAATTACGTTAATAACATCAATAGATTCAATACCGGAATATTTAACAGTTAATTTGTCCTTGAAAGGATTCGGATAAGCTATCGTTAATAAATTAGTTGAAAATTCTACTATACCTGTTGGTGTACTTGCTTGAAAGCCTCCTAACATGGTTTGGTGGATTCCGCATTTATAACCGTAATTACCGGCAACGGTAATGGTATAATTATACGGTGTACCAATAGTCATAGCACCTGAACTAATTGCTGCTGCACCGGCAGGGATAGTTAGACCAACAACAGTATGTGTTCCTGAAATTAAGTTAAATACGATTACATCACCAACCATAGCAGTGCTTATAGTTGCAGGAGTA